>NZ_JBBGYS010000027.1:0-89485 GCF_037479595.1 Pseudomonas sp. MYb541
GTGTTTGCCTACGCGCCACGTCCCTAAAGACGAGACCCCTTTGTAGGAGCCGGGGGGGGGGGGGGGGGGGGGGGGGGTGGGGGGGGGGGGGGCCCCCCCCCCCCCCCACAACAAGCCCGCTCACCACAGGATCCCCAGAGGTCTCGCGATGAAATATCTGCCCTTATTAGTCCTGCTATGCCTGCCCCTGGCCCACGCCGACGACGGTGACGACGCCCCCCTGGTCATCAACGGTTGCACTCTTGCCGAGCACAGCCAATGCCCCGGCGCCAATCTCAAGGGCGCCAACCTGCGCAACCAGAACCTGAGCGGCATGAACCTGGCCGGTGCCGATCTGCGCGATGCCGACTTGCGCCACGCCAACCTGGACCTTGCCAACCTGGAAAAAGCCCAGTTGCAAGGCGCCAACCTGACCCGCGCCAGCCTGCAACAAGCCAACCTGCGCCTGGCCGACTTTACCGGCGCCACGCTGATGGCCGTGCAAGGCTGGGGGATGTTTGCCCAGGGCGCGCAATTTGAAAACGCCAACCTGAGCGCCGCCTACCTGCAATTTGCGCGGCTGTCGGGGGCAAAAATGCACAAAACCAACCTGCGTGCGGCCGACCTGGAAATGACTTGGCTGAGCAAGGCTGACCTGCAAGGCGCGGACCTCAGCGACGCCAACCTGCAAGAAGCCAAGTTCGGTGAAAGCAACCTGGAACAGGCCACCCTCAGCGGCAGCCGCCAGCATTACGCTAACTTTCAGGACGCGAATATGGAAGGCTGCAAGGACTGCCCCACCACTTGGGACCGTTAACCCGCCACCCGCACCACGCCCATGTCGATGCCCAGGTGCACCAGTTCGGCATGGGAACTCACCTGCAACTTGCTCTTGAGCAAGGTCAGGTGGTTGGACACGGTCTTGCTGCTGATACTCAGCTGCGCCGCAATCGAACGAGCCGGGGTGCCCTTGGCGAGCATCAGGAAAATCTCCAACTCGCGTTGGGTCATGCTTTGGAGGCGGCGATCGGTGGGGTGGTACGCCAGCTGGGTGGCCAGGTCCTGTTCGATATAGGTGTGGCCGTCAAGGATGCGCTCAACCGCTTCAAGCATCACCGCAGGCGAAGCGCTCTTGGTGAGATATCCCGAAGCGCCCGCGTCCAAAGCCTGGCGCACCAGGGGCAGCTCGGCATGCTGGCTGAAAAACAGCACGCGCAATTGCGGCAGGCGCTGACGCAGGCGCCGGGTGGTTTCCAGGCCACTGATACCTGGCAGGCCAAAGCCGATGATCACCAGGTTAGGCACCGCCTCATGCACCCGCGCCACGGCCTCTTCGCCACTGGCCGCTTCACGCACCTCCATACCCGGCAGGCCGCTGCGCAACAGGCCGGCATAGCCCAGGCGGACCACGGCGTGATCGTCGACCAACAGGATGTTCATAGCGCCTCCAATGGCAGTGCGTGCTGTGCATGCTAGAACCCAATGGCCTGCGGCGACCTACTACTTTGGTACTGGTTTACCTGTCTATCGTCGCATTCCCAAGGCAGCGGGACTCGCGTGTAATGGGCGCATAACGATAAGGATTGGACCCGCCATGCTGCCCGCTCGACTGCCCCTTGCGGCACTGTTGTGCCTGTTCATCAGCCACGTACAGGCCGACACCCCATTGTTTTCCGCCGAGGGCTACCGCACCAGCCTGTACCGAAGCCCTACGCCCGATCATCTGCCCGGCGCAACCATCGTCGACACCCCAGCGCTGCAAACCCTGCTCAACCAGACGCCCGCACCGGTACTCATCGATGTGTACCGCCGCCAATGGCTGCAAGGTCGCTTCATCGAAGACCAGCCCCACGCCAACCTGCCCGGCAGCCACTGGCTGGCCAATACCGGCGACGGCGACCTCACGCCGGAATGGCAGGGCTACTTCGTGCGGCATCTGTACAAGTTCACCGACGGCCAGCTGGCACGCCCGCTGGTGTTCTACTGCCGCTCCGATTGCTGGCTGAGTTGGAACGCGGTAAAACGAGCCGCCAGCCTGGGCTATACCTCTGTGTATTGGTATCGCGATGGCTTGGACGCATGGGAAGCGGCAAAACTGCCAGTGATGGCTGCGACACCCGAACCCTTTGAATAAAAAACCACAACAAGAAGGTGAACGGCCATGTACAAAATTCTGATTGCCGACGATCACCCGCTGTTTCGCGAGGCGATTCATAACGTCATCAGCGACGGTTTCCCAGGCAGCGACGTGATGGAAACCGCCGACCTGGACAGCGCCCTCGCCCTGACCCAGGAACACGACGACCTCGACCTGATCCTGCTGGACTTGAACATGCCCGGCATGCACGGCCTCAACGGGTTGATCAACCTGCGCAACGAGTCACCGACCATCCCGGTGGTGATCGTCTCGGCCGAGCAGGACAAGCAAATCGTGCTGCAAGCCATCACCTACGGCGCCGTGGGTTTCATTACCAAGTCATCACCGCGCCTGCAAATGACCGAGGCAATCCAGCAGATTCTCAACGGCAACGTGTACTTGCCGCCCGACATCATCCGCACCCAGAAAAACCCCGGGCAACGGCGCATGCACGACAGCCCGGGGTTTGCCCCGGAGCTGCTGCAGGCCCTCACGCGCAAACAGTTGCTGGTGCTGGAACGCATGACCAAAGGCGAGTCGAACAAGCAGATCGCCTATACCCTGGAGATTGCCGAGACCACGGTGAAGGCCCATGTTTCGGCGATTTTGCGCAAGTTGAATGTGCACAATCGGGTACAGGCGATACTCAGTGCCGGGGATATTGATTTCGGCTCGTACCTGCGGCGCTGAACTGTCTGATGCATGGCGATCAAATGTGGGAGGGGCGACTGAGCAAATGGCTCATCGCGGTCTTGAGCTTCATTGGCCGCACCGGTTTATGCATCAACGTATGCCCCAGCTCGCGAATCTGCAGCTTCAACTCGTTGCTGTAGTTGGCCGTGATCATCAACGCCGGCACCGCACGGCCTCGTCGGGCGTTGATCCGCGCCACCGCGTCCACGCCGTTCTGGTCGTCGTCTAGGTGATAATCGGCAATCAACAGGTCTGCCTCGGCATGGTAGTTGTCCACCTGCCGGGCCAGGTCCTGTTCCGACAGCGCGGTGATCACCCGGCAACCCCAGCCTTCGAGCAAGGTGCGCATGCCGGCGCAGATCGCCGCGTCGTTATCCAGCACCCACACCCGCGCGCCTTGCAGGCGTTCGAGCATCGGCTCGCTCATGCACGGGGCCGGCAATGACTTGGGTGCAGTGGCGCTCAACGGCACCTCGACCGAAAACATCGAGCCCTTGCCTGGCCAGGATTTGACGCTGATACGGTGGCCGAGGATGCCGGCGATCTTTTCCACGATGGCCAGGCCCAGGCCCAACCCGCGATCCTGGTCCGGACGCTGCACATCGCCGCGCTTGAACTCTTGGAAAATTTCCTCCAGTCGGTCTTCGGTAATGCCCATGCCGCTGTCCCACACCTGGATCGACAGGCGCTGATGCTGGCGCCTGCACCCCAACACCACGCGACCTTTGTAGGTGTAGCGAAGGGCATTGCTCAGCAGATTGCGCAGGATCCGCGCCAGCAACTGGATATCGCTGCGCACCAGCGCCGAGCACCCGACAAAGTGCAGTTCGAGCCCTTCGGCACGGGCCAGTTCGGTGTACTCGGCAGCCAGGTTTTCCAGCAGTTCACTCAGGGCAAACGGCGCGATATCCGCCTTGATCACCCCAGCATCCAGCTTGGAAATATCTACCAACGTACCCAGCAGGTTTTCCACGTCTTCCAGGGAGTTGCTCACATTGCGCACCAGGGTTTCGCTGGGGCGCTCCAGCAAGGCACTGGTGAACAACCGCGCCGCGTTCAGTGGTTGCAGCAGGTCATGGCTGACGGCGGCAAGGAATTTGGTCTTGGACAGGTTGGCCTGCTCGGCCTCCAGTTTGGCTTCGCGCAACCTTGTTTCCATGCGGCGGCGCTCGTCGATTTCCTTCAATAATTGGTCATTGAGCGAGGTGAGTTCCGACGTGCGCTGCGCCACGCGCTGCTCCAGGTGCTGATAGGCCTGGTGCAAGGCCTCGGCGGTGCGGCGGCGTTCGGTGATGTCGCGGATCAACACGAAGATCCCCACCACCTCGCCACTGGCCAACAGGTTCGGCACATAGGAGCGCAGCATGTAGCGCTCCTGGTTGTTGATGTTGGTTTCGGCAAATTCGAAGGTCACGCTCTCCCCCGCCAACGCGCGGGCGACGTAGGCGTCCAGACGCCGACAATGTTGCTCACTGTGCACTTCGCGCAGGCTCTGGCCGAGCATCATGCCACGCGGCCAGCAGTACCATTCCTCATAGACTTTATTGGTGAATTCGTAGACCAGATCAGCATTCAGGTAGCCGATCAGCGCCGGCACGTTGTCGGTGATCAGGCGGATCCAGCGTTCGCTTTCCTGGGCCTTCTGCGCGGCGGCTTGCTCGCCGCGCAGGGTTTCGGCGCGTAGCCGGGCATTGATCAGCAGGTGGTTGCTGGCCTTGAGTTCGGCCATCGCCTGGTTCAGCGCGTCGGTGCGCTCGCGCACTTGCTCGGCCAGCACCACCGAATGCTGGAAGGTGGTGTAGGGGTTGTTGCCCTGGGTCATGCCGGACTCGATGCGCTCGATCAGCGCCGCATTGATCCGCGCCAGCTTGTGGTTGTCCTGTTGCAGCCGGGCCAGTTGAGCGGACAGGTCAGCGCCGGCCTCGGGCAATGGCGACCCCGGTGAAGGTCTGGTTGATGTGCATGCCATTGAACTGTTCTCCGTAGGTGTTGAAGCCCATCACCCGATGGTCGCGCAAATACCCGCCGATCTGTTCCAGGTTGCCGGTGTCTTCCAGTTCCAGGCGGCGCAGGAAGCAATCGCAGCCGATGGTCAGCAACAGGTCGCCAAGGCGCGCTTGCAGGCCGTCGAACAGGGTTTCCAGATTGGGCAGGATCGGGCCAGGCTTCATGACGGTGAGCACGATGCCGTTTTCCACCGCGCAGTAGAAACTCAGGCTGAGGTCGGCGTGTACTTGCTGGATCGAGCGCATGTAGTACTGGTCGTGAATGCGCACCGCCAGCGGGTGGGCGGCGAAGACGCGATGGTCGAGGTCGGCCACTGCCACGCCGATATGCCGTGCGTACTCTTCGGCAGCGGGCTCGGCGTTGAGTTCGAAGACGCGGCGTGACGGGCTGTCGGCGCCGGTGACCACCAGCTTTTCCGTGCGCGGCAGGATGTGGTGCGTGGTGAACACCTCGAAATCCAACCAGGTATTGACCAGCACTACCACCGCCGCGCCACTGTGGAATACACCGTTGAAATACACGTGGGTGTGGGTGAGGAAGTTGTCGTCACCGGCCGAGCCGCCGAAGTGCGGGATATCCCCGAGGGCTGCACTGAGCGCGGCCAATACCATTTCTTCGCGGCTGGACAGGCCGTCAAGCAAGGTCAGGGCGAACGTGTTGCCCTTGATCGGCGCCAGGGTATTGCTACGGCAACCGCCCACCAGTCGCTCGACCATGTCCTGGGCGTTGATCAGGTTGAAATGCTCCACCTGGTCGATGAGTTCGGTGGCGATGGAAAAGTGCGCATGGTTGAAGCCGACTGCCGTGATGCAGTTGCGACCGTAGCCTTGGGGGGTGATCTCACCGGCGCTGGTGCAGCCGACCACTCGCACATTGCCGAAGCACTGTTGCAAGGCCTGGCCCAGGGCCTGTAGATCGTAGGACGCGGAGCAGAAAAACAGCACGAAACCCAGGTACGGATGCAGCAGTTGCCGCGCCAGCTCCTCGGCGGCCTGCCCGGCATCGGTGGCCTGGGACATGGCGCTGACTGCGCCTTCACTGTTGTGCATCGTTGCCTCCCCCCTCTGAAGCATCAGTGTACGAAGGGCCTGGGAATGGACCTATGCTACTTGGGTACTGGGTGGGGGATTCAATGGGATGAATTGCCACTGCCTCTGCAGGGGCCGGCTTGCCGCCAATCCGGCTCCTGCAAAGTGAGGGGTTACCAAGTGAGGACTGCCGGCAAATTCGATTTAGTCCAGGTCCGGCACTTAGGACGTAAGACCGGCCTTGACCAACATGCCAACGGCCACCAGTACACACAGGCTGGCAAACCCCACCTGCAAGGTGCGCGCAGGAATCACCGAACACAGGCGTCGACCGGCCAGCATGCCGACGATGCTCGCGCCGATAAACACCCAGCCCACCGATTCGATGCGTACACCGGCATGGAACGCGCCAGCCACACCGACCAAGGAGAGCAGGCTGATCACCATCAAGGAGGTGGCGACGATGCCGCGCATCTGCACATCGGTGAGTTGCTTGAACGCCGGCACGATCAGGAAGCCACCGCCCACACCGAGCAGGCCGGATACCGCACCGGTCACCGCGCCGAGGGCGGCCAGGGTCGCGCTGCATTTGGCGGTCCAGGCGAAGCGCCCGGTCTGCTGATCGAGCATGCAGTTCTTCTGGCCCCAGGACGCCGTGCCATGGTCACTCGGCCCGGTCTCACGTTTTTCACGCTGCAACATGCGCCAGGCCACCAACACCATCAAGCCACTGAACAGCCCCATCAGCAACGCTTCCGGCAGTTGGTGGGCGAGAAACACCCCCACCGGCGAGAACAACGCACCGAGCATGGCGATCAACAACGCGGCGCGGTAACGCACCAGGCCATGGCGCAAACCATCGACCGCTCCCACCGCCGCCGCCGCACCAACCGCAAGCAACGACACCGGCGCGGCCTGGGTCATGCTCAAGCCCAGGCCCAGCACCAGCGCCGGCACCCCAAGGATGCCGCCGCCCGCGCCGGTCAGGCCCATGACCAGGCCCATCAATAACCCCAACACACTGGCCAGCAGCATTCAGTCCACCTTGCTCAGTCGGGTCAGCCACTCGCGGCCCTTGAGCATGCCATTCCAGTAGAACCACGGCAGCAAGGTGGCCTTGAGGAACCACATCGAACGCCGCGCCTGGGTCGGGTCCAGGGGAAAGGTCGGCAGCAGCTTGCCGCCGTAGCCGAACTCGGCCAACACCACCTTGCCCTTCTCCACCGTCAATGGGCAGGAACCATAGCCATCGTATTTGAGCGGCAGCGGCGCCTGTTTGCGCAGGGCCAGCAGGTTTTCGGCGACCACCACGATCTGCTTGCGCACCGCCGCCGCGGTCTTGGCGTTGGTGGTGCCGCACACATCACCCAAGCCGAAGATGTGTGGGTAACGCAGGTGTTGCAGGCTGTGCGGGTTCACTTCGCACCAGCCGGCGGCGTCGGACAGCGGGCTTTGGCGGATGAAGTCCGGAGAGACCTGCGGTGGGACCACGTGCAGCAGGTCGAAGGATTTTTCTTCAACGCGGGCATTGCCTTCGGCGTCCTTCACTTCGAACCAGGCCTTACGCGCTGGGCCGTCGACTTTCACCAGGTTGGCGTTGAACGCCAGGCGGGCGTTGTACTTCTCCACGTATTTCATCAACGGCGGCACGAAGGTCGCCACGCCGAACAGCGCGGCACCGGCCAGGTTGAATTCGACGTCGATGTTTTTCAGCGCGCCCTGCTTGAGCCAGTGATCGCAGGACAAATACATGGCCTTTTGCGGCGCGCCTGCGCATTTGATCGGCATGGCTGGCTGGGTGAAGATCGCCTTGCCGCCCTTGAGTTGCTGCACCAGTTGCCAGGTGTAAGCGGCGTGCTGGTAGCTGTAGTTGGACGTGACGCCATGCTTGCCGAGGGTGTCTTGCAGGCCTTCGATCTTCTCCCAGGCCAGGCGCAGGCCGGGGCAGACGATCAGGTTTTGCCAGCTGACACGCTGGCCGCTGTCGAGGATCAGGGTCTGCTCGTCGGGCAGTACTTCGGTGACGGCGGCTTGCACCCAGGTAACGCCGTTGGGCAAGACATCAGCCAGCGGGCGGCGGGTCTTTTTCAGGTCATAGGCGCCGCCACCCACCAGGGTCCAGGCGGGCTGGTAGCAATGATGGTCGCTCGGTTCGATCAGGATGATATTCAGGTGCGGGTCGCGCTTGAGCAGGCTGGCCAGCAGGCCAATGCCCGCCGAGCCGCCGCCGATGACTACGATGTCGCCACTGATGGTTGGGCCCCAGTGTTGGTCGGTCATGGTCTATCGCCTTTGTCATACATGCACACAAGGGTCGCTGCCGGATGGCGTCACGCCCAGCTTTTTATGACCGCGCCGCAGTACAAGCCGGACAGGGTCTTCATTACTTGAATCACTTCGTGGCTGGCCAACCCGTAGAAGATGTATTTACCTTCCCGACGGGTGGCGACCAACCCTTCGTCACGCAGGATGCCCAACTGTTGAGACAGCGTGGGCTGACGCACGCCGGTCAGGGCTTCCAGTTCGCCGACATTGCGCTCGCCCTGGGTCAACTGGCACAGGATCAACAAACGATCCTCATTGGCCAGGGCCTTGAGCAAGGAGCAGGCCTTGGACGCCGATGCGCGCAACTGGGCGACTTCGCCCTCACTCAGAGTAGATTCCATTTGCCTCGGGTCCTTTTTGTCACTTAAGCTCAAAACATTATGTGAAAACGTAAACTGATTGTAACTACTTTTTTCTTCATCCGGGACAACCGCCATGCCAGCGCTGATCCAAGCCTTTCTGGACGAGGCATCGTCGACCTACACCTATGTGGTTTATGAAACCGATGGCGGCCCCTGTGCCATCGTCGATTCGGTGCTCAACTACGACCCGGCCTCGGGGCGCACCGACACCGCCCAGGCCGACAAGGTAATCCGCTTTGTGCGCGAGCATGGGCTGCAGGTGCAATGGCTGCTGGAAACCCACGCCCACGCCGATCACTTGTCTGCCGCGCCATACCTGCGCCGCGCGCTGGGTGGCAAGATCGCCATCGGGCAGTCGATCAGCAAAGTGCAGGGGGTGTTCAAGAACCTGTTCAACCTGGAGCCGGAATTTCGCGTGGATGGCTCGCAGTTCGATCACCTGTTTGCGCCGGATGAGGTGTTTCACATCGGCACGATCAAGGCCCAGGCCCTGCATGTGCCAGGGCATACCCCGGCGGACATGGCCTACCTGATCGACGACCGACTGATCCTGGTGGGTGACACGCTGTTCATGCCGGATGTCGGCACGGCGCGCTGTGATTTCCCTGGCGGCGATGCGCGGCAGTTGTATGCGTCGATGCGCAAGTTGCTGGGCTTTCCCCTGGAAACCGAGTTGTACGTCTGCCACGACTACCCGCCTGAAGGCCGTGAGGCAAAGTGCCGGACCACGGTGGCCGAGCAGCGTGCGGGAAATATCCATGTACATGATGGCGTGGATGAAGCCACGTTTGTCGAGATGCGCACCACGCGTGACGCAGGGCTGGGGATGCCGACGCTGTTGCTGCCGGCGATCCAGGTAAATGTGCGGGCGGGGAATATGCCGCCGGCGGAGGACAATGGTGTGGTGTACCTGAAGATTCCGGTCAACCACCTCTAACCCAGGTTGATGCCGTTGGCCGGTAGCGGCAACGCGGTTTTGTAGCGCACCTGCTTGAGGGCGAAGCTGGAGCGGATGTTGGCGACGCCCGGCACCTTGGTCAAAAAGTCCATCATGAAACGCTCCAGCGACTGGATTGTCGGCACCAGCACCCGGATCAGATAGTCCGGGTCACCGGCCATCAGGTAACACTCCATCACTTCTGGCCGGTCCGAGATCGCGCCTTCGAACTGCTGCAACGCCAACTCATTCTGCTTTTCCAGGCTGACGTGGATGAACACGTTGACGTGCAGCCCCAATAGATCGGCGTCGAGCAGCGTGACTTGGTCACGGATCAAGCCCAACTCCTCCATCGCCTTCACCCGGTTGAAACACGGCGTGGGCGACAGGTTCACCGAGCGGGCCAGGTCGGCGTTGGTGATGCGGGCGTTCTCCTGCAGGGCGTTGAGAATGCCAATATCGGTACGGTCCAGTTTGCGCATGAGACAAAATCACCTGTTTATTATGCTTATGCAGTTTTTTTATCCGCAAATGATCCCGAGCGCAATGAAACACAGATAAATATTCTTCTACGCCCCGCCTATGATTGTTGTAGGACAAGATTTCTCCTATCCGGAGACTGACTGTCAGCTAGCGCGCCCACTACAAGAAATTCACAAGATAGAGCGTAGAAAGCCATGACCCAGCAGTATGAACCACTGCGCCTGCACGTCCCTGAACCCTCGGGACGCCCAGGCTGCAAGACCGACTTCACGTACCTGCGCCTGACCGACGCGGGTCTAGTGCGCAAACCCGCCATCGACGTAGAACCCGCCGACACCGCCGACCTGGCCAAAGGCCTGATCCGCGTGCTCGACGACCAGGGCCAGGCCTTGGGGCCATGGGCCGAAGGTGTTCCCGTCGAGATCATGCGCCGCGGCATGCGCGCCATGCTCAAGACGCGGATCTTCGACAACCGCATGGTGGTCGCCCAACGTCAGAAAAAAATGTCGTTCTACATGCAAAGTCTCGGCGAAGAAGCCATCGGCAGTGCCCAGGCCCTGGCCTTGAACATCGACGACATGTGCTTCCCCACCTACCGCCAGCAAAGCATCCTGATGGCCCGCGAAGTGCCACTGGTGGACCTGATCTGCCAACTGCTGTCCAACGAGCGTGATCCGCTCAAGGGCCGTCAATTGCCCATCATGTACTCGGTCAAGGACGCCGGCTTCTTCACCATTTCCGGCAACCTCGCCACCCAATTCGTACAAGGCGTGGGCTGGGGCATGGCCTCGGCGATCAAGGGCGACACCAAGATTGCATCCGCCTGGATCGGCGACGGTGCCACCGCCGAATCCGACTTCCACACCGCCCTCACCTTTGCCCACGTGTACCGCGCGCCGGTGATCCTTAACGTGGTCAACAACCAGTGGGCCATCTCCACCTTCCAAGCCATCGCCGGCGGCGAAGCCACCACCTTTGCCGGACGCGGCGTGGGTTGTGGCATCGCCTCCCTGCGTGTGGACGGCAACGACTTCATCGCGGTGTACGCTGCTTCCGCCTGGGCTGCCGAGCGTGCGCGCCGCAACCTTGGTCCTACGCTGATCGAGTGGGTCACGTACCGCGCCGGCCCGCACTCCACTTCTGATGATCCGTCGAAATATCGCCCAGCCGACGACTGGAGCCACTTCCCCCTGGGCGACCCGATTGCCCGCCTCAAGCAGCACCTGATCAAGATTGGCCAGTGGTCCGAAGAGGAACACGCGGCGGTCAGTGCAGAACTTGAAGCCGAAGTGGTCAAGGCACAGAAAGAAGCCGAACAGTACGGCACCCTCGCCGGCGGCCAGATTCCAAGCGCCGCGACCATGTTCGAAGACGTCTACAAAGAGATGCCGGAGCATTTGAAGCGCCAGCGTCAAGAGTTGGGGATCTGACATGAACGATCACAACAACAGTATTGAAGTGGAAACCGCCATGACCACCACCACCATGACCATGATCCAGGCCCTGCGCTCGGCCATGGATGTGATGCTCGAACGAGACGACAACGTGGTGGTGTTTGGCCAGGACGTCGGTTATTTCGGCGGCGTGTTCCGCTGCACCGAAGGTTTGCAGACCAAATACGGCAGCTCGCGGGTATTTGATGCACCGATCTCCGAGAGCGGCATTATCGGCGTGGCCGTGGGCATGGGCGCCTATGGCCTGCGCCCGGTGGCCGAGATTCAGTTCGCCGACTACGTCTACCCCGCCACCGACCAGATCATCTCCGAAGCGGCGCGCCTGCGTTATCGCTCGGCCGGCCAGTTCACCGCGCCACTGACCATGCGCATGCCGTGCGGCGGTGGCATCTACGGCGGCCAGACCCACAGCCAGAGTATCGAAGCGGTGTTCACCCAGGTTTGCGGGTTGCGCACGGTGATGCCGTCGAACCCCTATGACGCCAAGGGCCTGCTGATCGCCTCCATCGAAAACGATGACCCGGTGATCTTCCTTGAGCCAAAACGCCTGTACAACGGCCCATTCGATGGCCATCACGACCGCCCGGTAACCCCGTGGTCGAAACACCCGCAAGCCCAGGTGCCGGACGGTTACTACACCGTGCCGCTGGACGTGGCCGCCATCGTGCGTCCGGGCTCGGCCGTTACCGTGCTGACCTACGGCACCACCGTGTATGTGTCGCAAGTTGCCGCCGAAGAAACCGGCATCGACGCCGAGGTCATCGACCTGCGCAGCCTGTGGCCGCTGGACCTGGAAACCATCGTCAAATCCGTGAAGAAGACCGGCCGTTGCGTGGTGGTGCATGAAGCCACCCGCACCTGCGGCTTTGGTGCCGAGTTGGTGTCACTGGTGCAAGAACACTGCTTCCACCACCTGGAAGCGCCGATCGAACGCGTCACCGGTTGGGACACCCCCTACCCGCACGCGCAAGAGTGGGCGTATTTCCCAGGGCCGTCCCGAGTGGGCGCGGCGTTGAAACGGGTCATGGAGGTCTGAATGGGCACGCACGTTATCAAGATGCCGGACATTGGCGAAGGCATCGCGGAAGTTGAACTGTCGGTGTGGCATGTAAAGGTCGGTGACATGGTCGTGGAAGACCAGGTGCTGGCGGATGTAATGACCGACAAGGCGATGGTGGACATTCCCTCGCCCGTGCACGGCAAGGTGATTTCCCTCGGCGGCGAGCCGGGTGAAGTCATGGCCGTGGGCAGTATTCTGATCAGCATTGAAGTGGAAGGTGCCGGCAACGCCAAGGAAGCGCCCGCCGTGAAGGAAACGCCGAAGGCCACCCCTGTGGTTGAGGCCAAGCCTGCGCCGGTTGCGGTTGAAAGCAAACCTGCACCGGTTATCGCAGCCCAGGCGCCTCTGGCACGTGAAGCCGACGATCGCCCGCTGGCCTCCCCGGCCGTGCGCAAACACGCAATGGACGCCGGGATTCAACTGCGTCTGGTCCAGGGCACTGGCCCGGCGGGCCGGATTCTGCACGAAGATTTGGAGGCTTTCTTGCTCCAGGGTCCGACGCAGAATAAAACCGCTGCCAACCCTTACGCCGAACGCCACACCGAAGAACAGATCCCGGTGATAGGCATGCGCCGCAAGATCGCCCAGCGCATGCAGGACGCCACCCGGCGCGCCGCACATTTCAGTTATGTGGAAGAGATCGACGTCACCGCCCTCGACGAGTTGCGCGTGCACCTCAACGAGAAACACGGCGCCACACGCGGCAAGCTGACCCTGCTGCCGTTCATCGTGCGCGCCATGGTGGTGGCACTGCGTGACTTCCCGCAGATCAACGCGCGTTACGACGACGAGGCCCAGGTCATCACCCGCCTCGGCGCCGTGCACGTGGGCGTCGCCACCCAGAGCGATGTTGGCTTGATGGTGCCGGTGGTGCGTCACGCCGAAGCCCGCAGCCTGTGGGGCAATGCCGAAGAAATCGCACGTTTGGCCACGGCTGCGCGCAATGGCAAGGCCAGCCGTGACGAGCTGTCGGGCTCGACTATCACCCTGACCAGCCTGGGTGCCTTGGGCGGCATCGTCAGCACACCGGTGCTGAACCTGCCGGAAGTGGCGATTGTTGGCGTCAACCGCATCGTGGAACGGCCGATGGTGATCAAGGGCCAGATCGTGGTGCGCAAGATGATGAACCTCTCCAGTTCCTTCGATCACCGCGTGGTCGATGGCATGGACGCGGCGCAATTCATCCAGGCCATTCGCGGCCTGCTCGAACAACCCGCCAGCCTGTTCCTGGAGTAAGGCATGACACAGACATTGAATACCACGCTGCTGATCATCGGCGGCGGCCCTGGCGGTTATGTGGCAGCGATCCGTGCCGGGCAACTGGGCATTCCGACCATCCTGGTAGAAGGCCAGGCGCTGGGCGGCACCTGCCTGAATATCGGCTGCATCCCATCCAAGGCCTTGATCCACGTGGCCGAGCAGTTCCAGCAAACCATCCACCACAGCCAGGGTTCGCAATTGGGCATCGAAGTGGATGTGCCGACCCTGGACATCCGCAAAAGCGTGGAATGGAAAGACGGCATTGTTGACCGCCTGACCACCGGCGTCGCCGCCTTGCTGAAGAAACACAAAGTGCAGGTGATCCACGGCTGGGCCAAGGTGGTGGACGGCAAGACCGTCGACGTCGGCGACCAGCGCATCCAGTGCGAACACTTGCTGCTGGCCACCGGCTCGAAAAGCGTCAACCTGCCGATGCTGCCGATTGGCGGGCCGATCATTTCGTCCACCGAAGCCCTTGCGCCGAAAAGCGTGCCCAAGCGCCTGATCGTGGTCGGTGGAGGTTACATCGGCCTGGAACTGGGCATCGCTTACCGCAAGCTCGGCGCCGACGTGAGTGTGGTCGAAGCACAGGATCGCATCCTGCCCGCCTATGACGCTGAGCTAACGCAGCCGGTGAACGAATCCCTCAAGCAACTGGGCGTGAAGCTGTACCTCAAGCACAGCGTCACGGGTTTTGCCGATGGCAGCCTGCAAGTACGCGACCCGAATGGCGACACCCTGTCGCTGGCAACCGATCAGGTGCTGGTTGCCGTTGGTCGCAAACCCAACACCCAGGGTTGGAACCTTGAGGCGCTGAACCTGGAGATGAACGGCGCGGCGATCAAGATCGACAGCCGCTGCCAGACCAGCATGCGCAACGTGTATGCCATCGGCGATCTGAGCGGCGAGCCAATGCTCGCGCACCGAGCGATGGCCCAGGGTGAAATGGTCGCCGAACTGATCAGCGGTCAATCCCGCGAATTCAACCCGGCCGCGATCCCGGCGGTGTGCTTTACCGACCCGGAACTGGTGGTGGTCGGCAAGACCCCGGACGACGCCAAGGCCGCCGGATTGGATTGCATCGTGTCGAGCTTCCCGTTCGCGGCCAATGGCCGGGCGATGACCCTGGAGTCCAAAACCGGCTTCGTGCGGGTAGTGGCGCGGCGTGACAACCACCTGATCGTCGGCTGGCAAGCCGTGGGGGTTGGTGTCTCGGAACTGTCCACCGCCTTTGGCCTGAGCCTGGAGATGGGTTCGCGCCTGGAAGACGTGGCGGGCACCATCCACGCCCATCCAACCTTGGGCGAAGCCGTACAGGAAGCCGCATTAAGAGCGTTGGGGCACGCGCTGCACCTGTAAAACCGAGGTGAGGCCATCGCGGGCAAGCCCGGCTCCCACAGTGGAATGCATTGCAAATGTGGGAGCTGGCTTGCCTGCGATAGCGGCGGATCAGCCAATACAGAGGCTGAATGGTCCGCCCACCCGCTCCCACACCGGCCAAGAATGAAGTATTGTTGCGCCCATCCAGAAAAAAACCGACTTGACCAACGATAGAGGGTGTCATGGGTAACGAAAGCATCAATTGGGACAAGCTGGGTTTTGACTACATCAAGACCGACAAGCGGTTTCTCCAGGTCTGGAAAAACGGCGAATGGCAAGAAGGCACCCTGACCGACGACAACGTGCTGCACATCAGCGAGGGCTCCACCGCCCTGCACTACGGCCAGCAATGCTTTGAAGGCCTCAAGGCCTATCGCTGCAAGGACGGTTCGATCAACCTGTTCCGCCCGGACCAGAACGCCGCCCGCATGCAGCGCAGCTGCGCCCGCCTGCTGATGCCGCATGTGCCGACCGACGTGTTCATCGACGCCTGCAAACAAGTGGTCAAGGCCAACGAGCACTTCATCCCGCCGTATGGCAGCGGCGGCGCGCTGTACCTGCGCCCGTTCGTGATCGGCACCGGTGACAACATCGGCGTACGTACCGCGCCGGAATTCATCTTCTCCGTGTTCTGCATCCCGGTCGGCGCCTACTTCAAAGGCGGCCTGGTGCCGCACAACTTCCAGATTTCCACCTTCGACCGCGCCGCGCCACAAGGCACCGGTGCCGCCAAGGTCGGTGGCAACTACGCCGCCAGCCTGATGCCAGGTTCCGAAGCGAAGAAATCCGGTTTTGCCGATGCGATCTACCTGGACCCGATGACCCATTCGAAAATCGAAGAAGTCGGCTCGGCCAACTTCTTCGGGATCACCCACGACAACCAGTTCATCACGCCGAAGTCGCCTTCGGTGCTGCCAGGCATCACCCGCCTGTCGCTGATCGAACTGGCCAAGACCCGCCTGGGCCTGGACGTGATCGAGGGCGAAGTGTTCATCGACAAGCTGGACCAGTTCAAGGAAGCCGGCGCCTGCGGTACGGCTGCGGTGATCTCGCCAATCGGCGGCATCCAGTACAACGGCAAGTTGCACGTGTTCCACAGCGAGACCGAAGTCGGCCCGATCACCCAAAAGCTCTACAAAGAGCTGACCGGTGTGCAGACCGGCGACGTTGAAGCGCCGGAAGGCTGGATCGTCAAGGTCTAACCCATAAACCCTGCAGGAGCCGGCTTGCCGGCTCCTACAGGTTTACGCGCAGTTCTTGGGGATGTTTTCGGCAATCTTCTTGCCCATGCTGATCCTCGGTTCCACTCCATACCCCAACGCCTCATAAAACCCCGCCACCGCGTCGTTGCCACTGGTGATCTGCAAGTTGATCTTCATGCAGCCCAGCGCCGTCAATGCCTGTTCCGCATGGCGCACCAGCGACGACCCCAGGCCATGCCGCCGATAGTCGGCGTGCACTGCCACCGAATACAGCCAGCCGCGATGTCCGTCATAGCCGGCCAGAATCGTCCCGATCACGGTTTTTTTGTCCATCGCGACGAAAAACAGCCCGTCGTTGACCGCCAGCTTTTTATCAATCGCCAGCGTCGGCAGGTTATGCGCCGTGTCATAGCCAAATGCTTCCTGCCATAACGCCACCACCTGCGCCCGGTGCGGGCGGTCGCGGTACGGCCCGATAGGGTGGCGGGACAGCAGCGCTTTTTCCATCACCAGCGTACGCTCGTTGCCGTGGTAGACGTCGCGCACAGTATGGAACCCCAGCTTGGCGTAGAACGGCTCGGCCGTCAGCGAAGACGGTACGCTCAGCACCGTCACTCCGGCTTCGCGGGCGCGTAGCTCAATCTCGATCATCAACAGCCGACCAATGCCCTGCCCTTGCAGCGCCGGGTTGACGAACACCGAGCGCACCACATTGCCGTCGAGGGCCGCAGTGGCGACGATTACCCGTTCCTGAACCGCCACCAGCACCACGCGACGCTTGAGCAGTTCCAGCACCGCCTCCGGCGTGAAGTTAGCGGCAACCCGCGCGATCACATCCGCCGGATAGTCCCGCGCATTGCTGCTGTGCAGTGCCGCCAGAATGACCTGGCTGATCCCCTCGGCATCAGCGGTTTGGGCCGTACGAACAGCGGTAGACATGCATTCTCCTTCCTGGTTCGGGTTTCGCGACCGCCCCCATACTAATGTAGGAGCTGGCTTGCCAGCGATAGCGGTCTGTCAGACCCAGCGCTATCGCTGGCAAGCCGGCTCCTACCATTTGATCGCATTTCAACCTCCACAGCCGATTCGGCTGCCATACCCCACTTTTCAGCTTTCCCGGCTGAGCCGCCCTCAGGTTTCAGCCGGGATTCATCGGCCATACCGCACAAAATAGCCCCACAGCTCACCCCATGGACCCGTGCACCCATGCAAACCACCAATACTGTCTTGATGATTCGCCCGGCGCGCTTTGCCTTCAACCCGGACACCGCGATCAACAACCGCTTCCAACGCCGCCCCCTCGACCCGCTCAGTGCACAGCAGAAAGCGCTGGAAGAATTCGACGGCTATGTCGATACCCTGCGCCAGCACGGCGTGGAAGTACTGGTGGTGCAGGACACCCCGGCACCTCACACCCCCGACTCGATCTTCCCCAACAACTGGTGGAGCAGCCACGCCGACGGCAGCCTGGTGCTGTACCCGATGGAAGGCCAGAACCGACGACTGGAGCGCAACAAAGGCGTGCTGCAAGTGTTGGAACAACGATTTACGGTCAAGGACACCATCGACCTCAGCCACCTCGAACAACAGAACATCTTCCTCGAAGGCACCGGCAGCATGGTGCTCGACCGCCAGCACCGCATCAGCTACGCCTGCCACTCCGGGCGCACCCATCACGACGCGCTGCGCCAGTTCGCCGAACGCCTCGACTACCAGCTCTGCGTGTTTCACGCCGTCGACCGCCATCACGCGCCGATCTACCACAGCAACGTGATGATGAGCGTCGGCCGCGACCTCTCGGTGGTGTGCCTGCAAGCCCTGCCCGACGCCAGCGAACGCCAGGCCCTGGAAAGCTCTCTGCGCGATACCGGCAAAGACATCCTCACCCTCGACTTCGACCAATTGGAAGCCTTCGCCGGCAACATGCTTGAAGTGCATGACCGCGACGGCCAGCCGCTGCTGGTGATGTCGGCCAGCGCCTGGGGCGCCCTGCAACCCGCCCAGCGCCAGCACGTGGAGCGCCATACGCGCCCGGTGGTGGTGAACATCGACAACATCGAACGCATCGGCGGCGGCAGTGCCCGCTGCATGCTGGCGGAAGTGCACCTGCCCGCCCGCGCCACCGTCCAATAACTCAAGGAGTCTTGCCATGACCCGCTATATCGACGTCAACGATCTCTGCTACCTGGTCTCGCAAAAAGGCCTGCAAACCTGCATCACCGAGATGGCCGAGTACATCCGTGCCGACTACCTGCGCTGGCAGGATTTCGAAAAATGCGCGCGCCTGGCCAACCACTCGCCGGACGGCGTGATCGAGCTGATGCCAGTCTCCGACGCGTCGTTGTACGCGTTCAAATACGTCAACGGTCATCCGAAAAACACCCTGGCCGGCATGCTCACCGTGATGGCCTTCGGCGCCTTGGGGGATGTAGACACTGGCCTGCCCGTGCTGCTGGCGGAAATGACCCTGACCACCGCAATTCGCACTGCCGCCACCTCGGCGCTGGTCGCCCGCTACCTGGCCCGCGACAACAGCCGCAGCATGGCTGCTGATCGGCAACGGCTCGCAAAGCGAATTCCAGGCCCTGGCCTTCCACGCCATGCTCGGCATCAATGAGATCCGCCTGTTCGATATCGACGCCAAAGCCACCGCCAAGCTGGCGGCCAACCTCAAGGCGTTCCCGGCGATCAAGGTGATCCTGGCAGCCAGCGTCGCCGAAGCGGTGAAAGGCGCCGACATCGTCACCACCGTCACGGCCGACAAGGCCTACGCCACCATCCTGACGGACGAGATGATCGAGCCCGGCATGCACCTCAACGCCGTCGGCGGCGACTGCCCCGGTAAGACTGAACTGGACCGACGTATCGTCGAGCGCGCCCGCGTGATCGTCGAGTACGAACCGCAAAGCCGTATCGAAGGCGAAATCCAGCACATGCCGGAAAATTCGCCGGTCACCGAACTGTGGCAAGTGATCAACGGCCAGCAGCCCGGCCGCGAAAATGCGCGCCAGGTCACCCTGTTCGATTCGGTAGGTTTTGCCATCGAAGACTACTCGGCCCTGCGCTATGTGCTGGACGTGGCCAAGGCACTGGATGTAGGCAGCGACCTGGAGCTGGTACCGGACCTGGCCGACCCGAAAGACCTGTTCGCACGCCTGGCCCAACAACCACGCGTACAGCAGAAAAAGCGCGCCTGAAAACGCTCTGGCCTGCCGCTTTGCGTCGAGGGCGGGCCAGATTCACCTTGGTGAAAAGCCGATTCAGCGGGTGCCTCAGCCGATTCCGCTGCATTGCACGTTTTAACAGCGTAATTCGCGCTTTGTGGGAGGGGTAAACGACACAAAAAACGCACCACCATGAAGCATTCTCTCCCTCCAACAAAAACTATTTGTTTCAATTTAAAGACTGCCCTGACATCAATTACAAAATATAGGGACTCCACATGACTCCACTGCGATCACTCTTCGCCGCGTTGCTGTTGCCACTCTGCGCCACCGCCGCCCACGCTCAGGACTGGAAGGAAATCCGCTTCGGCGTATTCCCCGAGTATCCCCCCTTCGAATCCGTCGCCGCCGACGGCAGCCTGCAAGGCTTCGATATCGAGTTGGGCAACGCGATCTGTGCCAAGCTGGAAGTGAAATGCACCTGGGTTCACAACGAATTCGACGGCATGATCCCGGCCCTGCGCGCACGCAAGTTCGACGCAATCATGTCCTCCATGGCCGTGACCCCGGCCCGCGAAAAGATCATCGACTTCAGTGATCGTCTGTTCCTCAGCCCGACCTCCGTGATCACGCGCAAGAGCGCCGACTTCGGCGACACGCCGGAATCTCTGAAGGGCAAGCAAGTCGGCGTGCTGCAAGGCTCGCTGCAAGAAGCCTATGCCCGGGCGCATCTGGCCAAACTCGGCGCGCAGATCAAGGCGTATCAGTCCCAGGACCAGAACTACGCCGACCTGCAGAACGGCCGACTCGACGCGACCCTGACCGACAAGCTCGAAGCCCAGCTCAACTTCCTGTCCAAGCCCGAAGGCGCCGACTTCAAGACCGGCCCGGCCTTCAAGGACCCGACACTGCCCCTGGACATCGCCATGGGCCTGCGCAAGAACGATCAGGAGCTGCGCGCGCTGATCAACAAGGGCATCGCCGCCGTACAGGCCGATGGCACCTACGCACAGATCCAGAAGAAGTACTTCGGCGATCAGGACATCTACAACGAGTGACGCCCTCACCTCCCTGTGGAAACTTGCTTGTGTGGGAGGGGGCTTGCCCCCGATTGCAGTGGGTCAGTCAACTGATTTGGCACTGATACACCTCTATCGGGGGCAAGCCCCCACCCACAAAAGGCAGCGTTCACAGTCAATCTCTGTGCTCCATCGAGATCATTTCCATGAATGAATTCCTCAACTTGCAGGGCTACGGCCCGATGCTCGCCCAGGGTGCGTGGATGACGCTCAAACTGTCATTCCTCGCCTTGGCCCTCAGCCTTGCCCTGGGCCTGATTGCCGCCGGCGCCAAGCTTTCCAGCGCCAAATGGCTGCGCGTGCCGGCCACGCTCTACACCACCTTGATTCGCAGCGTGCCGGACCTGGTGCTGATCCTGCTGATCTTCTACAGCCTGCAACTGTGGCTCAACGACCTGAGCGAAGTGTTCGGCTGGGATTACTTCGAAATCGATCCGTTTACCGCCGGGGTGATTACCCTGGGTTTTATCTACGGCGCGTACTTCACCGAGAATTTCCGCGGCGCGATCCTCAGCGTGCCGGTGGGCCAACTGGAAGCGGCGACCGCTTATGGCCTGAGCCGCTGGCAGCGCTTTCACCTGGTGCTGTTCCCGCAACTGATGCGCTTTGCCCTGCCGGGCCTGGGCAATAACTGGCTGGTGCTGCTCAAGTCCACGGCGCTGGTGTCGATCATCGGCCTGTCGGACCTGGTCAAGGCCGCGCAGAACGCCGGCAAGACGACCAACGAGCCACTGTATTTCCTGATCCTCGCCGGCCTGGTGTACCTGGTGATCACCACCCTCTCCAACCGCATCTTCAAGCGCCTCGAACGGCGCTACAACCTCGGCATCAAAGGGATGGCGCGATGATCGAACTGTTCCAGCAATATGGACTGGCCTATCTGTTCAGCGATGGCACAGGATTGTCCGGCGTAGCGATGACGTTGTGGTTGTTCATCATCTCTGTCGTGTTCGGTTTTTTCCTATCGATACCGTTGGCACTCGCGCGGGTTTCCGAGCACGTCTGGCTGCGCTGGCCGGTGGAGGTCTACACCTACCTGTTTCGCGGCACGCCGCTGTATATCCAACTGCTGATTTGCTACACCGGGCTGTACAGCCTGGAAGTGGTGCAGGACAACGCCCTGCTCAACCAGTTTTTCCGCAACGCGCTGAACTGCACGCTGCTGGCCTTTGTGCTCAACACCTGCGCCTACACCGTGGAAATCTTTGCCGGGGCGATCCGCAATATTCCCCATGGTGAAATCGAAGCGGCCCGTGCGTATGGCCTGCACGGCTGGCGTCTCAACCTGTTCGTGGTGGTGCCCGCCGCACTGCGCCGCGCATTGCCGGCCTACAGCAACGAAATGATCCTGATGCTGCACGCCACCTCCCTGGCGTTTACCGCCACCGTGGCTGACATCCTCAAGGTGGCCCGCGACGCCAATGCCGAGACGTTCCTGACGTTCCAGGCGTTCGGCATCGCTGCCCTGCTCTACATGCTGCTGTCCTTTGCACTGGTGGGCCTGTTCCGACTGGCCGAACGTCGCTGGATGCGTTTTCTTGTTCCTACCCGAGGCTAACCCATGAATCAGTCCGCGCAGGCCCTGGCCGCTTATCCCGTTGATGAACCCGTTGCCAAACCCGCCACCGCCGCCATCAAGCTACAAGTCGAAGGCATCCACAAACGCTACGGCGAACATGAAGTGCTCAAGGGGGTTTCCCTGAATGCGCGCCATGGCGACGTGATCAGCCTGATCGGCGCCAGCGGGTCCGGCAAAAGCACAATGCTGCGCTGCATCAATTTCCTCGAACAGCCGGACGCCGGGGTGATCACTCTGGACGGCATCAGCATCGAAATGCGCCAGGGCCGCGCCGGCACCCGTGCGCCGCATCAAGATCAATTGCAGAACCTGCGCACGCGCCTGGCCATGGTGTTCCAGCACTTCAACCTGTGGAGCCACATGACCGTGCTGGAAAACATCACCATGGCCCCGCGCCGGGTGTTGGGCGTGAGCGCCGCCGAAGCGGAAAAACGCGCACGGATGTATTTGGACAAGGTCGGCCTGCCGGGCCGCGTGGCGGATCAATACCCGGCGTTCCTCTCCGGTGGCCAACAACAGCGCGTGGCGATTGCCCGGGCGCTGGCGATGGAGCCGGAGATCATCCTGTTCGATGAGCCGACGTCCGCGCTGGACCCCGAACTTGTAGGAGAAGTCCTCAAAGTCATACAGACGTTGGCCGAGGAAGGCCGTACCATGCTGATGGTCACCCACGAAATGGGCTTTGCCCGCCAGGTGTCCAGCCAAGTGCTGTTCTTGCACCAGGGCCGGGTCGAGGAACACGGCGACGCCAGGATCCTCGACCACCCCAATAGCGAACGCTTGCAGCAATTTCTTTCCAACCGTTTGAAGTGAAACCCATGGATACCAAGGCCAACGGACCCCATTCCTCCCCCGCGCTGGACCGCATCGATGAAGCCATCATCGAAGTCCTACGCCACCAGGGGCGTATCACCTACGAAAAGCTCTCGTCGCTGGTGCACCTCACGCCCAGGCCCTGCCTGGAACGGGTGCGCAAGCTGGAGCGGCGCGGGGTGATCCGTGGGTATGGGGCGATCATTGATGTGCAGATGGTGTCGCCTGGGTTGTCGTTGCTGGTGCTGGTGGCCTTGTCGAACCAGAGCGGGCGCTCGGCGCAGAAGGCTTTTGAAGCCTGTGTGAAGGCCTGCCCGCAAGTGTTCGAATGCCAGTTGATCAGCGGCCCGTTTGACTACAGCCTGCGCATGCGCTGCCGGGACATGGAGCATTACCGGGTGCTGACGGAGACCTGGTTGAACAATGACGAGTTGCACATCGATAAGTTGGTGGCGCATCCGGAGTTGGCGGTGGTCAAGAACACCGCCACCGAACTGGCCTGAGCCCCAATTTCACCAAACACTGCATAACCCCTGTGGGAGCGGGCTTGCTCGCGAATGTGGAGTGTCAGTCACTTAATTTGTCACTGATACACCGCATTCGCGAGCAAGCCCGCTCCCACATTTTTTAACCGTGCCCACTTAGTATTTTCTTGCCAGGCTTGACCCCAATCATCTTCGCCTGCCCATCCTTCTGCTTCCCCGTCCGCGCTTCGCTGATCAACCCCGGTATCAACTTGCCCTCCGGCAGATTCTTCCAGAACCGGCTGGGCAAATGCCCTTCCATCACCTTGGGGTTCAACCGCGCCGGATTGAAGATGTGGCTGTAGTAGGTCAGCCACATCGCACTGTGGGGGTCTTCGACATTCTGCGCCAATTGCCGCCATGCCTCGGGACACTCGCGCTGATGGATCAACTGCTCACCGTCGTAATACACCCCGTCCAACGGCGTGGCGATCATCCAGCGATGCCGCCCCATGCGCCCGATGAAATGCTGGCTGGCCGATTTCAGGATGTCGTGGGCAGGCTCATGCCAGGCCACGTACTCGGGCAATTGCGGCCCGGCCTCGGCGGGTAACGCGATAAACCGCACAAACGCATGCAGGTGGTGCGCCTCACGACTGACCTGCTTGATCCGCCGTTGCAACTCACTGCCCAGCTTGTCCCCCGCCAGCATTGCCGTGCGGTCACCATGACTGACGCGCCACAACACTTCGTACAACAAGCTCCAGCGCTGTTCGCCGTGGTAACAGGCGGCCGACTCCAGCAACTCCAACAGGGCCTTGGGTACCCGCGTCTGGTAAGGCCCCAAGCCTTCGGGAACCGGTTCGTCGGTGGCAAACAGGTCCGCCACCTCGGCCTCGCCCCAGCTCACCTGGCTAGGGTCGACCTGATGGCTTAGCAGCCAGCGCGCCTGCTCGCGCCAGGTGCTGAACAGGTTTTTGCATTCCAGGCTGATCATCCCCACAGCCCCATTTGCTGCGGTTGCGGACGGTCACGCAGTTGTTCGCGCAGCAACACGCTGGTGCTGTCGGCCTGTTGCGGATGGTAGTCGCTGGTGATGAAAAACGGCTTGGCCTTGGCCAGCACGCAGCGCATGCGCGCCAGGTCTTCGAAGCGGATCTTGCGCTCGCGGCGCAGATCCACCAGCCGCTGGGTGGTGCGCAGGCCGATGCCTGGGATACGCGCGATCAAGGTCGGCTCGGCGCGGTTCAGGTCCAGGGGGAACACCTCACGGTTTTCCAGGGCCCAGGCCAACTTGGGGTCGATATCCAGCGCCAGGTGGCCGGGACCTTTGAACAGTTCATTGGCGTTGAACCCATAGCTGCGCAGCAGGAAATCGGCCTGGTACAAGCGATGCTCACGCATTAACGGAGGCGCAGCCAGGGGCACGCTTTTCGGGCTGTTGGGGATGGGGCTGAACGCCGAGTAATACACGCGGCGCAGCTTGAAGTTGCCGTACAACGCCTCGGCACCGTGGAGGATGGTGCTGTCATCGGTGTCATCCGCGCCGACGATCAGTTGCGTGCTCTGCCCGGCCGGGGCAAAACGCGGCGCGCGCGGCTCGTTGCGGACCGTCTGCTCGCCGGTATAGATGGTCTGCATGGCCTGCTTGATCGACACGATCTTTTTTTCTGGCGCCAGGGTCTGCAGGCTGGCCTCGGTCGGCAATTCGATGTTCACGCTCAGGCGATCGGCATACTTTCCGGCTTCGGCGATCAGCGCCGGGTCGGCATCGGGAATGGTCTTGAGATGGATATAGCCGCGAAAGTCATGCTCTTCGCGCAGCAATTTGGCGACCCGCACCAACTGCTCCATGGTGTAGTCGGACGAACGGATGATGCCGGAACTGAGAAACAGCCCGCTGACGCAATTGCGTCGGTAGAAATCCAGGGTCAGGGTGACCACCTCCTCCGGGCTGAAACGCGCGCGGGGCACGTCGCTGGAGCGGCGGTTGACGCAGTACTGGCAGTCGTAAAGACAGAAGTTGGTGAGCAACACCTTGAGCAGCGACACACATCGCCCGTCCGGCGTGTAGCTGTGGCAGATGCCCATGCCATCGGTAGACCCCAGCCCCGCCTTGCCTTCGGAGCTGCGCTTGGGTGCGCCACTGCTGGCGCAGGACGCATCGTACTTGGCGGCGTCGGCGAGAATACTGAGTTTTTCGATCAACTGCATGGAGGGTTACCAGTACTGGTTTTTTGTACAGTATCAGCCAACCCTCCAGGTCACAAGTGCAGCCTGTCAGCTCGCGGTGGCGAGCAACAGGTCCTGCACCGAACGCCCTTTGCCGCGACCACGGTCCAGCGCATACAACGACGCCGCAATCTCATCCGCGCGAATCGGCAGCACCGACAGCAAGGTATCGCTCAAGCCGTGGCTGGCCTGGCTGAACCCTTGGATGTAGATGCCGGCGTTGCAACGCTCGTCAGTGACGATGCGGTAGTCACGCGCGACGTCGAAGTCACCCAGGTAGTCTTCCAGCGGTGCGAGCAAGGCGCGGTGCGTCTGGCGCTCATAGCCAGTGGCCAGGATTACCGCGTCGTAGTGGTTGATGCTGGTATCGCCGTTGGCGTTGTTGCGCAGCACCAATTCAATGCCCAGCGGGCCTGGGGTGGCCTTCTCGACCACGGTCATGGTGCGGAACGCCTGGCGGGCGATGCCGGAGACTTTCTGGCGGTAGAAGATGCCGTAGATACGCTCGATCAGGTCCAGGTCCACCACCGAATAGTTGGTGTTCTGGTACTCGGCGACCAAACGTTCACGCTCGGCGCCCTCTTGCTGGAACACCAGGTCGGTGAAGGCCGGCGAGAACACTTCGTTGACGAACGGGCTGTCATCCGCCGGCTTGAGCGCCGAACCACGCAGAATCATATCGACCTGCACCGACGGGAAGCTGTCGTTCAGGTCGATGAAGGCTTCCGCCGCGCTCTGGCCACCGCCGATGATGGCGATGCGCATGGCCTTGCCCTCGACACACGGCTGGCTGGCCATGCGCTCCAGGTACTGGGAATGATGGAACACCCGGCTGTCGCCCTTGAGCGCCTTGAACGCTTCAGGAATGCGCGGCGTGCCCCCGGCGCTGACCACCACCGAACGGGTGGTGCGCACGTGTTGCTCACCGAGCGCATCGCGGGAAATCACGCGCAGCGCTTCAACCTGCTGCTGGTGCAGGATCGGCTCGATGGCCAGCACTTCCTCGCCATAGCGCGCCTGGGCCTGGAACTGCCCGGCGACCCAGCGCAGGTAGTCGTTGTACTCCATGCGGCACGGGTAGAAGGTGCCCAGGTTGATGAAGTCGACCAGGCGATCGTGGGCTTTCAGGTAGTTGACGAAGGAATACGGGCTGGTGGGGTTGCGCAGGGTCACCAGGTCCTTGAGGAATGAAATCTGCAGCTCGCTCTGGGTCACCAGGGTATTGCCGTGCCAGCGGTAGTCGGCCTGTTTGTCGAGAAACAGCACGTCCAGTTTGCCCTGGGCCTTTTCGCGCTCCTGCAGGGCGATGGCCAGCGCCAGGTTCGAAGGGCCGAAACCGATACCGATCAGGTCGTGAACCGCGGGCGAAGCAATTGCCTGTGTCATTCCAGTGTCCTCTGGATAAGCCCCTTGGCGGTGGGGCGGGAATACCTTCAAGACCTGAACAACAGGTCGTGTGTTGATAGGAAACGAGGACAGTGAAATAAAATTTAACTGATCATTGATCAGTGCGCTTCCCACTCGCGCATCCGCACCCGGCAGTGCTTCATGGCGTTGACGATGTGTTTCTCCACCAAGGCGCGAGAAATGCACAGGCGTTCGGCGATTTGCAGGTGGGTCAGGCCTTCGAGCTTGCGCAGCAGAAAGCTGTCGCGACAGGCCTGTGGCAGCTCGGCCAGGGCGCGTTCGAGCAGTTCCAGGCGTTGGCCGTGGTCGTGGTTAGTGTGCGGCGAACTGCTGGCGAAGCGTTCTTCGGCATCCAGCACATCCAGGGGTTCGACCTGGCGCAAGGCATTGCGCCGATGGCCGTCGATCACCAGGTTGAGCGCCGTGCGGTACAAAAAGGCACGGGGTTGTTCGATGGGCGTGTCGCTGGAACGCTCCAGCACCCGGACATAAGCGTCATGCACCACATCCTCGGCCACCTGACGGTTGCCCAGCTTGGCGTTGAGGAAACACACCAGCTCGCGATAGTAGTTTTCCAACATGACTCCCGACCGCCGGGTGGCGGCATTAGGTCCTTGGGTGCAAATAAAGACAGCATTCAGGTGATGGCAGTTTGAGTGCGTGCAATTTATAGTAATTCTCATCTACTTTTAAAGCAGACTTGTATCAACGGACGATTTTTTTCTTCAAGGGAGCTGTAACTGCTTATGTAACCGCCTAAATCCCCGCGCAATTCTCTCGTTTACTTGTCAGCTCCCCGCAACTGCGGTCCGAACTTTCCTGGCTGGAACCAAAGCATGAAACGCCCTCGACCTGCCCGACGCGCCTTGCTTGTTATCGCGTGCCTGATCCCCATTTTCGCCATCGCGGCCTGGCAAGTGCTGCCGCCGGGGCGTGACACCCTCACCACCGTCACCGTCACCCGCGGCAGTATCGAAAACAGCGTGACCGCCCTCGGCACCCTGCAGCCGCGCCGTTATGTGGACGTGGGGGCCCAGGCCTCCGGACAGATCCGCAAGATCCACGTCGAGGCCGGCGACCAGGTCCAGGAAGGCCAGTTACTGGTGGAGATCGACCCCTCCACGCAAAAAGCCAAGCTGGACGCCAGCCGCTACGCCATCGAAAACCTCAAGGCCCAGTTGCAGGAACAAAAGGCCCAGCACGAACTGGCACGCCAGAAGTACCAGCGCCAGCAACGCCTGGCCGCCGGCAACGCCACCCGTGAAGAAGACGTGCAAACCGCCAAGGCCGAACTGAGCGCCACCCAGGCGCGGGTCGACATGTTCCAGGCGCAGATCCAGCAAGCCCAGGCCAGCTTGCGCAGCGACGAAGCTGAATTGGGCTACACGCGCATCTATGCGCCCATGACCGGCACCGTGGTCGCGGTGGACGCGCGGGTCGGCCAGACCCTGAACGCCCAGCAGCAGACGCCGCTGATCCTGCGCATCGCCAAATTGTCACCGATGACCGTGTGGGCTGAGGTCTCGGAAGCCGATATCGGCCACGTCAAACCGGGCATGACCGCGTATTTCACCACGTTGAGCGGCGGCAACCGGCGCTGGACCAGCACCGTGCGGCAGATCCTGCCGATTCCGCCCAAGCCATTGAATGAAACCCAAGGCAGCGGCAGCCCCAACAGCACCAGCAAAAGCGGCAGCGGCCGCGTGGTGCTGTACACCGTGCTGCTGGACGTGGACAACAGCGACAACGCGTTGATGGCCGAAATGACCACTCAGGTATTTTTCGTTGCCAGCCAGGTCAAGGACGCCCTCACCGCGCCGGTCGCCGCGTTATCGGGCACGGCGAACCCCAACGAGCAGATCGCTCAGGTCGTGGGCAAGAATGGCCGAATCGAGCAGCGCCAGGTGCAGGTGGGCATCAGCGACCGCCTGCGCGTCCAGGTGCTCGACGGTTTGAGCGAAGGCGATCACCTGCTGATCGGCCCGGCCGACGGCAACGGGGGTTGAGTTGACCACGCCCCTGATCGAACTCAAGAACATCCGCAAGTCCTACGGCGGCGGCGACAGCCCGCAGGTCGACGTGTTGCGCGGCATCGACCTGTCGATCCATGCCGGGGAATTTGTCGCCATCGTCGGTGCCTCGGGCTCCGGCAAGTCCACGTTGATGAATATCCTTGGCTGTCTCGACCGTCCAAGCACAGGCGACTACCTGTTCGCCGGGGAAAACGTCGCCCATCTGGACAGCGACGAACTGGCCTGGCTGCGCCGCGAAGCCTTTGGCTTCGTGTTCCAGGGCTACCACCTGATCCCGTCGGGCTCGGCCCAGGAAAACGTCGAGATGCCGGCGATCTACGCCGGTATCAGCGCCGCCGAACGCCATGCCCGCGCCAACGCCCTGCTCACGCGCCTGGGCCTGGCCGAGCGCACCGGCAATCGTCCGCACCAGCTTTCCGGCGGCCAGCAACAGCGGGTGTCCATTGCCCGTGCGTTGATGAACGGCGGGCATATCATCCTCGCTGACGAACCCACTGGCGCCCTCGACAGCCACAGTGGCGCCGAGGTCATGACCCTGCTCGATGAACTCGCCAGCCAGGGCCACGTGGTGATCCTGATCACCCACGACCGCGAAGTGGCGGCGCGGGCCAATCGCATCATCGAGATTCGCGATGGCTTGATCATCAGCGACTCGGCCGACGGCAGCGACGTTGCGCCAGTATTAGCGAGCGGCGCCTTGCAAGCCGTGGACCTGCGCCAACGCCTGGCCGACGGTGCCGAACACAATGGCGCGTGGAAAGCCGAGCTGGTGGACGCAGTGCAAGCCGCCTGGCGGGTGATGTGGATCAATCGTTTCCGCACCGCGCTGACCCTGTTGGGGATCATCATCGGCGTGGCGTCGGTGGTGGTGATGCTGGCCGTAGGTGAGGGCAGCAAGCGGCAAGTCATGGCGCAGATGGGCGCATTCGGCTCCAACATCATCTACCTCAGCGGCACGTCGCCCAACCCGCGGACACCGCTGGGCATCGTCACCCTCAATGACGTCCACGCGCTGGCGGCCCTGCCCCAGGTGAAACACATCATGCCGGTCAACGGCAGCGAAGTGGGGGTGCGTTACGGCAACGTGGACTACATGGCCTACGTGGGCGGCAATGACACCAACTTCCCGGAAATTTTCAATTGGCCGGTGGTCGAGGGCAGTTACTTCACGGCCGCCGACGAGCGTGCCGCCGCCACCGTGGCGGTGATCGGCCATCGCGTGCGCGAGAAGCTGTTCAAGGGCGAGGTCAACCCACTCGGCCAGTACATCCTGATTGAAAACGTGCCGTTCCAGGTGATCGGAGTGCTGGCGGAAAAAGGCGCCGCCTCCGGCAACAAGGACAGTGACGACCGTGTGGCCATCCCTTACACCGCCGCCAGTGTGCGCCTGTTTGGCAGCTACAACCCTGAGTATGTGGTGATCGCGGCGGCGGATGCGCGCAAGGTCCAGGAAGCCGAAGTGGCCATCGACCAGTTGATGAAAAAGCTGCACAACGGCAAGCGTGACTATGAGCTGACCAACAACGCGGCGATGATCCAGGCCGAGGCCCGTACGCAGAACACGCTGTCATTGATGCTCGGTTCTATTGCAGCGATATCTTTGCTGGTGGGCGGGATCGGCGTGATGAATATCATGCTGATGACCGTACGCGAGCGCACCCGTGAAATCGGCATCCGCATGGCCACCGGCGCACGCCAACGCGATATCCTGCGCCAGTTCCTCACCGAAGCGGTGATGCTCTCGGTGGTCGGCGGCTTGTGCGGCATCGCCCTGGCGCTGTTGGTTGGCGGCGTGTTGGTGCTGGCCAAGGTGGCAGTGCAGTTCTCCCTTTTGGCGGTGTTTGGCGCCTTTGGTTGTGCACTCGTCACCGGTGTCGTATTCGGCTTCATGCCGGCCCGTAAAGCTGCCCGGCTCGATCCGGTTAAGGCGTTGACCAGTGAATAAACAGTCCTTCTACCTGCCTGCCTTGTGCGTGTTACTCAGCGCCTGCACCGGCAACCCGCCCGCGCTCGACAGCGGGATTGCAGCGCCTGCCGCCTGGCAATTTGCCGAACGCGACGCCGCCCAGGTCACCAACCAGCAATGGTGGACGCAGTTCGGTAGCCCACAGCTGAACCGTCTGGTCGAACAGGCCCGGCGAGACAGCTTCGACGTGGCCGCCGCCACCGCGCGCGTGCGCCAGGCCCAAGCCAGCGCAGTGATCGCCGGTGCGCCGCTGTTGCCGGAAGTGAAGCTCAACCTCACCACCAGCCGCCAAAAGTTGTTACGTGGCCCGGGTGGACCGGACCTTGACGCTTCGCAAAGCGATGACGCCGTCGACAACTTTGGCGCCAACCTCACCGCCAGCTACGAAGTGGACTTCTGGGGTGGCCGCGCAGCCGCCCGCGACAGTGCCCTGCATACCCTGCGCGCCAGCGAGTTTGACCAGGCCACCGTGGAGCTGACCTTGCTCAGCAGCGTGGCCGACCGCTACGCACAAACCCTGGCCGCGCAGCAGCGCCAGCAGATTGCAGAACTGAACCTGGCCAATGCGCGTAACGTGCTCGACCTGGTGCAGACCCGCTATGACGCCGGCTCCGCCACCGCCCTGGAACTGGCCCAGCAAAAAAGCCTGGTGGCCAGCCAGCAACGTCAATTGCCGCTGATTCAACAGTTGACCGAAGAGTCCCGGATCACGCTGGCCGCCCTTCTCGGCCAACCCGTCCAAGCCCTGGACCTTGGCAGCGAACCGTTTCAAGCCTTGACCTGGCCTGCCATCGGCGCCGGCATGCCCAGTCAATTGCTCAGCCGCCGTCCCGATATCGCCAAGGCCGAGGCGCAATTGGCGGCAGCACAGGCCGACGTCACCGTGGCCCGCGCGGCCATGCTGCCCGCCATCACCCTCGGCGCGACCCTGGGTTCCGACGCCTACAAGGCCGTGGATATCCTGCGCAGCCCCTACTACACGCTGACCGCTGGGCTGGTGGCGCCGATCTTCAACAACGGCCGTTTAAGCGCTGAACGCGACAAGGCCCGCGCGCGCCAGGATGAACTGCTGCAAACCTATCGCGGTGCGATCATCAACGGCTTTGCCGACGTGGAAAAATCCCTCAGCAGCATCACCCGTCTCGACCAGCAGCGCGAATGGCAAAGCGAAGAACTACAACAGGCCCAGACTGCCTTCCAGATCGCTGAAAGCCGCTACCAAGCAGGCGCCGAAGACCTGCTCACGGTACTGGAAACCCAGCGGACGCTGTACGCGGTCCAGGACCAGAACGTGCAACTGCGACTGTCGCGCCTGCAGGCCAGTATCGCGTTGTACAAAGCCCTGGGCGGCGGCTGGCAGACGCAGATCCGATAAACAAAACTCCGCTTTCGTACACCAACTATCTTCTAGTCCTACATTCTTGAGCAAAGGTCCTTGGTAAAAAAACCGTACTCACACGGTTGCCCAGGACCTCTTGATGACTGTCGCAAAATACCTGACATGCGCCTGTCTCTGGGTGACTGCAAGCGCTGCCCAAGAACTGATTCCCCCCACCGCCATTGACTGGTTGCTGGATTGCCCCCTGCCCACCACTGAACGCCTGGACCCCGAAGTGCTGCAACGCACTCAATGCGGCGTCGTGAGCGTGCCGCGTAATTACGCTGCGCCCCGGCAAGGCAACCTGCGCCTCCACCTGACCCGCGTCGGCGCCCGAGACCCGCTGAATCGCGAAGGCGTGGTGTTTGCCCTGGCCGGCGATGCGTCCAAAAGGAACCAGGGCGGCACCTTTGTCATTCACCTGACCAGCCTCTGGGGCTCTTACTCCAACCCGGCGTATCGCACACTGGTCAACCGCTACGACGTCATCGAACTCACCCCCCGCGACCTCGGCAACGACAATGGAGTCGAACAAGCCGCCCAAGACCTGGAGTTTGTCCGCACTCAACTGGGCGACGCCCAACTGCTCTACCTGGGCAATGCCGATGCGGCCCGCCTGGGCAACCGTTACGCGGCCCTGTTTCCCGAACGGGTGGCGCGCATGGTACTGGTCAATGCAAAGCAACCCGAGTCGGCGGCACCCAAGGTCGAACAACTGCGCCTGAAAGAAACAGCCCAACAGGACGCCAGCAGCTGCATCAACCGCTGGATGGGCGACTTTCTGGTGTTCGGCAAGCAACCACCGCCGTCCACGCGCTGCCTCGATTCAGGCAACGGGGAGTAACCACCCGATTGCGACCTGTTGCCATCGAAAACGACACCCGCTGTTGACGCTGCATTCCGATCGCTATTAAGTGCTATTAATCCGCATTAATACGATAAATCGAACCTATGCTAAGCCGCCCGCTACGACGCAAACGCCAGAAGCTGTCCGATGTGATTGTCGAGTCGGTCAAGCGCTCCATCGTCACCGACGCCTTGAAGCCCGGCGACCGCCTGCCCACCGAACGCGAACTGATGGAAAGCTTCCAGTGCTCCAAAGGTTCGGCCCGCGAAGCGCTCAAGGCACTGGAAGTGGAAGGCCTGGTGAGCACCCGCACCGGGCCCAGCGGCGGCGCCTACCTGAACCAGGCCGGCACCGAACCGGCCAGCCGCGCGTTGCGCAACTACCTGCACTTCCAGCACCTGGACGGCGAACAGGTGTACCAACTGCGCAAAGTCATCGAAGTGGAACTGGCGGTGTCGGTGCTTGGGCGCTTGAGCGAGGACGACTACCAGGCCCTGCAAGACAATGTGGATTTTTGCAGCGCCCCCGAAGACAGCGAGGCCGGCCAGCGTGAACAGCGCCTGGCGGAACTGGAGTTCCATAACCTGCTGGCCAAGGCCTGCCCCAACCCGTTGCTGAGTTTCATGGCGCAGTTCCTCAACGATCTGCTGCGCGACCTGGTGGTGCTGAAAAAAGCCTACAAGCCCAAGCGCAAGCAGTTCGACGCCGCCAACCTGGACTATCACAAGCAGTTGCTGATCGCCTTTCGTGCCGGGGATGAAAGCGCGGTGCGCAGCTTGATGCATGAACACATGTGCGATGCCGAACACCACATGACCGCCCTTGAAGGCCAGGTCAGCCCGCACTTTTTGCTGGAGTTCGACCACTCTTAAAAAACACCACAGGCCCCATGTGGGGGGGGCTTGCCCCCGATGACGCCAGCACACTCAACATTAATGTCGACTGACACACCGCTATCGGAGGCAAGCCACCTCCCACATTTGGGCTGCATTTCAACCACACATCGTTTCATCCAATAACAGGCCTGCCCACAGGCCCTTGCTCCACCGTATCGCCATTGCCACTCCTGCCAATAACTAAACCAGGGAGTCACCCCATGCAGCGTCGTACGTTGTTGAAAGCCAGTCTTACCGCAGCCGCCGCCCTCAGCCTCCCGCTGAGCGTTCGGTCTGCATTCGCCGCCGAGCCCTTTACCTTTTACGGCCTCAAGTCCATGTCTGGCGCCTTTGCCAGCTATGGCAAGTTTGCCGACATGGGTTCGCGTCTGGCGGTGGAACAACACCCCGAGCTGCTCGGCCGCCCGCTGAACTACAAGGTGATCGACACCGAAGGCAACGCCGGCAAGGCCGTGCGCAAGGTGCAGGAAGCCATCCAGCAGGACGGCGCGCGGTTCTTCCAGGGCTGCACCCTGTCGTCGTCGGCACTGGCGGTGGCGAAGGAGGTGGACAAGGTCGGCGGTGTGTTCATGACCCCGGTGGGCGCCGATGAAGTCACCGGCAAGGACTGCAACAAGGCAACCTTCCGCTGGTCGGTGCCCACCTACGGCGCGATCCGTGAAACCATGGTGCCGCTGATCAAGCTGCTGCCGGACGCCAAGCGTTGGTACACCATCACCCCGCAATACGTGTTCGGCGAAGCGCTGCTCGAAGGCGCGAAGAATGTGCTCAAGGAAAACGGCCTGGAACACATCGGCAACAGCTACCACTCGTTGCAGGAACAGGAATTTTCCGGCTACCTGACCAACGCCATCGCCGCCAAGCCCGATGTGCTGGTGCTGCTCAACTTCGGCAGCCAATCGTCCAACACCCTGCGCCAGGCGGTGAACTTCGGTATCAAGGAACGCATGAAGGTGTTGCTGGTATGGTCCGCCGGCCTCGACCAGTTCCAGGAACTGGGCAGTGATGTGCTGGAAGGCGTGTACCTCGGCGCGCAGTACTGGCACCAGGTCGACACCCCGCTCAACCGTGAACTGGTCAAGCTCACCCAAGCCAAATACGGCATCAACCCTACCTACCCGCTGGCCGCCGATTACATCAGCACCAAGGTCATGCTCGAAGCCATCATTTCTACCGGCAGTTTCGACGGACCGACCGTGGCCAAGGCCCTGCAGGGCCTGAGCTACGAAGGGCCCACCGGCAAGGAATCGATCCGCGCCGGCGACCACCAGGTGATCAAGGATTACTACCTGCTGATCGGCAAGGCCACCGCCGACATGGCCGACAAAGATGACCTGGCCAAGGTACTCAGCGCCGGCCAGTCGTTCCCGCCCGTGGACGCCACAGGCTGCACGCTCGGCTGATCCCCTGAATTTGGTAGCGCAGGGCCGTGCAAGCGGCCTCCTGCAGAGGGTTCCTGCATGCTTAATCTTTATCTGTTCCAGATCCTCAACGGCCTTGGGCTGGGGATGATCTACTTCTTGATCGCGGTCGGGCTGACGATCATTTTCGGCCTGCTCAACTTCGTCAACTTCGCCCACGGTGCGTTCTTTCTGCTGGGTGCCTATATCTGCTACACCGCGGTGAGCCTCACTGGCAACTTCTGGCTGGCGTTGCTGATTGCGCCGCTGGTGGTGGCCGCGCTGGCCTGGGCCATCGAGCGGTTGTTGATCCAGCGCATTTATCACTTACCGCACATGTTCCAGATCCTGGTAACCCTGGGGATCGCGCTGATCATCCAGGAGGCCAGCGTGATGATCTGGGGCCCGGTGGGCAAAAGCGTCGCCGTGCCGGAACTGCTGCGCGGCGTGCTGGTGGTGGGTGACTTCGTCTACCCCTACTACCGCCTGTTTCTCATCGTGTTTTCCGGGCTCGTCGGCCTGGGCCTGTGGTTGCTGCTGGAACGCACGCGCTTCGGCGCCCTGGTGCGGGCCGGCAGTGAAAGCACCGAGACCGTGTCGCTGCTGGGCACCAACATCTTCCGGCTGTTCTCCATGACCTTCGCCCTCGGCGTAGCCCTGGCCGGCGTCGCGGGCGTGCTTTTCGCCCCGTTGCGCGGCGCCCAACCCTTTGTCGGCCCGGAGATTCTCGGCGTGGCCTTCGTGGTGGTGGTGATCGGCGGCATGGGCTCGTTCAGCGGTGCGCTGGTCGGCGGTTTGCTGGTGGGCGTGGTGCAAAGCCTGATGACCACACTCTGGCCCCAGGGCGCGAGCCTGATGATCTACGGCGCAATGGCCGTGGTGATTCTGGTCCGTCCTTACGGCCTGTTTGGGAGAGCCTGACATGAGCGAAAAAAACCCCCTGCCGTTTGCCAAGACGCAATCGCGCGCGATGTTGCTGTGGGTGTTGGCGGTGCTGATCGGCCTACCGTTGATATTGCCCTCGGCGACCCTGGCCACCGAGATCCTGATCTTTGCGATGGCGGCCTTGGCCTGCAACCTGCTGCTGGGCTACACCGGCCTGCTCTCCTTCGGCCAAGGCATCTTCTTCGGGGCCGGCGCGTATTGCGCGGCGTTGCTGATGATCCACCTGCAACTGGGCCTGTTCACGGCGTTGCTCGGCGCCGCCGTGGCCGGTGGTTTCCTGGCGTTGCTGGTGGGCGCCCTGGCGATCCGTCGCACCGGCATCTACTTCGTGATGCTGACCCTGGCGTTCAGCCAGATGGCCTACTTTGTCGCCTACACCCTCAGCGACTGGACCGGTGGCGACAACGGCCTGCTCAGCGTGCCGCGCCCGGAGATCCGCGTGGGTGAAACGGTGCTGCTGTCACTGGCCGACGCCCGCGCCTTCTACGGCTTTGTCGCAGTGCTGTTCCTGCTGATCTTCATCGGCGCCCGCCGGGTGATCGCATCACCGTTCGGCAGCACCTTGATGGCGATCCGCGAAAACGAAACCCGCGCCTCGGCCATCGGCTATGACACACGCCACTTCAAGATCCTGGTGTTTGTGCTGTCCGGCGCGGTCACCGGAATTGCCGGCGCGCTTTACGCCATGCTGCTGCACTTTGTGCCGCTGTCGAATATCGACCTGGCAATGTCGGAAAACATCCTGATCATGACCATCGTCGGCGGCACCGGCTCGTTGTTCGGCTCATTGCTCGGTGCCGGTTCCATCGTGCTGCTCGGGGATTTCCTCTCCGACCTGTGGCCGCGCTGGCTGATGCTGCTGGGGGTGATCCTGATCCTGGTGGTGATCTTCATGCGCGGCGGTTTGTGGGGCGGCCTCGCGTCGCTGTTCGAAAAGGTACGCGGCCATCGCAAAACGGCCGTTGTCGCCAAGGAGGAAGGGCTATGAGCATCCTTTTGGAAACCAGAGACCTGGAACTGGCCTACGGCGCGTTCCATGCGGTGAACGGCGTGAACCTCAAGGTCGAGGCCGGCACTATCCATACCATCATCGGGCCCAACGGCGCGGGCAAGACCAGCCTGTTCCACTGCCTCACCGGCGAACGCCAGGCCACCGCCGGGGCGATCCACTTCGACGGCAAGAACCTGATGCGCAAGCCTGCCCACGGCCGCGTCGGCCTGGGTATGGCGCGCTCGTTCCAGCTCACCAGCCTGTTCCAGAACCTCAGCGTGCGCGAAAACCTGCGCCTGGCCGCCCAAGGTCGTGACGGCGCGCGCGCGTTGAATTTCTGGCGCCGCGTCGACAGCAAGCGCGAACACCTGGAGATGGCCGACCAGGTGCTGGAACGCCTGCAACTCACCGCCCGTGCCGACACCCTGGCCGGCGAGTTGTCCCACGGCCAGCAGCGGGTGCTGGAGGTGGGCATGTCGATCTGCTCCAAACCGAAACTGTTGATGCTGGATGAGCCTACCTCGGGCATGGGCATCGATGACATCCCAATCATGACGCAGTTGATCAGCGACCTCGGCCGCGACCACACGGTGCTGCTGATCGAACACAACATGAGCATCGTCATGTCCATCAGCCAACGCATCACGGTGATGAGCCACGGGCAGATCCTGGTCGAAGGCACACCGGAATTCGTGCGCGCCGATGAGCGCGTGCGCACCGCTTACCTTGGGGAGGCTGCCTGATGCTGATCGTTGAGAATATCCATTCCTACTACGACAAGAGCCACGTGCTGGAAGGCGTGTCGCTGACCGTCAACCCTGGCGAACTGGTGACGTTGCTGGGGCGTAATGGCGCCGGCAAGACCACCACCCTGCGCAGCATTCTCGGCATCATCTGCCCGCGCCAGGGCCAGATCCACTTCAACGGCCAGGCACTGGTGGGCCAGAAGATCTTCGAAATTGCCCGCCAGGGCCTGGCGTTGGTGCCGGAGAACCGTGGGATCTTCCGCCTGCTTACGGTCGAGGAAAACCTGCGCATCGCCGCACGCAAGGCCAGCCGCTGGCAGCTCGAAGACGTGTACGCCATGTTCCCGCGCCTCAAGGAGCGGCGCAAAAACGCTGGCCACGCGTTGTCCGGCGGCGAGCAACAAATGCTCGCCATCGCCCGCGCCCTGCTCAACGATCCCAAGCTGCTGATCCTCGATGAACCCACCGAAGGCCTGGCCCCGGTCATTGTCGACGAGCTGGTGAAGATCCTGCGTAAGGTCAAGGACGACGGCCTGCCGGTGCTGCTGGTGGAACAAAACCTGATGGTCTGCGACAAGCTCGCCGACCGCCATTACGTGCTTGAACAGGGCCGCGTGGTCTACGAGGGCAGCGCCGAAGCCTTCCGCGCCGACCCGACCATCAAAAACCGTTATTTGGCCCTGAGTGCCTGACCGGAGACTACTGATGAATAGTTTTGCGCAACCGCTCAAGAGCAACGCCCCGCTGATCAACCGCGACCGCTTGTGGCAATCGCTGATGGACCTGGCCCAGCTCGGCGCCACCGTCAAAGGTGGCGTGTGCCGCTTGGCGCTGACCGACCTGGATCGCCAGGCCCGCGACCTGTTTGTGCAATGGTGCGAGGCCGCCGGGTGCAGCGTCAGTGTCGACGCTATCGGCAATATCTTTGCGCGCCGTGCCGGGCGCAACCCGGCCCTGCCCCCGGTGATGACCGGCAGCCACATCGACACCCAACCCACCGGCGGCAAGTTCGACGGGTGCTACGGGGTAATGGCGGGACTGGAAGTGATCCGCACCCTGAATGATTTGAAGATTGAAACCGAAGCGCCGATCGAAGTGGTGGTGTGGACCAATGAAGAAGGCTCGCGTTTTCCGCCGTGCATGATGGGTTCCGGGGTGTTTGCCGGTAAGTTCGATTTGCAGGACACCCTCGATAAGCTCGATGACCAGGGCCTGTCAGTCGGCGCCGAATTGCAGCGCATTGGATACGCCGGCTCCCGCGCCGTGCTCGGCCACCCGGTCGGTGCCTACTTCGAAGCACATATCGAACAAGGCCCGGTACTGGAAGACCAGGCCACTACCATTGGCGTGGTCATGGGTTGCCTGGGCCAGAAATGGTTCGACCTGACCTTCACCGGCGTCGAAGCCCACGCCGGCCCGACGCCGATGCATCTGCGCAAGGACGCCCTGGTCGGCGCCGCCGAGGTGGTTAGCGCGGTCAACCGCATCGCCCATCAACAGCAACCCCACGCCTGCGGTACGGTCGGTTGTCTGAGCCTGCATCCCGGCTCGCGCAACGTGATTCCCGGCCAGGTGCACATGACCCTCGACCTGCGTCATCTGCACGCGGACAAGCTGCAAGCCATGGTTGATGAAGTGCGCAGCGTGATCGAAGCCGCCGCCGCCAGGCACGGGTTGGCATATGAACTGACGCCAACCGCCGACTTCCCACCGCTGGACTTCGCCCCAGCCTGCGTCAATGCCGTGCGTGAAGGCGCCGAGGCCTTGGGCTTGAGCCATATGGACATCGTCAGCGGTGCAGGCCACGACGCGATTTTTGTCGCCGAACTGGGTCCGGCCGGGATGATCTTTGTACCGTGCGAAGGCGGTATCAGCCATAACGAAATCGAAAACGCCGCGCCGGACGACCTGGCGGCAGGCTGCGCGGTGTTGTTGCGCGCCATGGTCAACGCAGCGCAGGGGGACGTGGCATGAGCGAGATCGGCCAACTGACGGCGGTGCAACTGCTGCAGCATTTTCGCGACAAGACCTTGTCGCCGGTGGAAGTGACCGAGGACGCCTTGCTGCGTATCGAACGCTTCAATCCGGTGGTGAATGCCTATTGCCACGTGGACCCGGAAGGCGCGCTGAATGCGGCGCGCGCCTCGGAACAACGCTGGCTGAACGGCCAACCCTGCGGTCCGTTGGACGGCGTGCCGTCTTCGATCAAGGACCTGACGCTGACAATCGGCATGCCCACCCGCAAGGGCTCACGCACCTCGTCCGCCGACGGGCCGTGGGAGGTGGACGCGCCCTTCCCGGCCTTTATGCGCAAGGCCGGTGCGGTGCTGCTGGGCAAAACCACCACCCCTGAATTCGGCTGGAAAGGCGTCACCGACAATCCGCTGTACGGCATCACCCGCAACCCCTGGGACACCCGCACCACAGCAGGCGGTTCATCCGGCGGCGCGGGCGCGGCGGCGGCATTGAACCTGGGCGTGCTGCACCAAGGCAGCGATGCGGGCGGTTCGATTCGGATTCCCTGTGCATTTACCGGCACCTTCGGGATCAAGCCGACCTTCGGTTATGTGCCGCAATGGCCGGCCAGCTCCATGACGATCCTCTCGCACCTGGGGCCGATGACCCGCACGGTGGAAGACAGCGTATTGATGCTGCAGACCATCTCGCAACCGGATGCTCGGGACGGGTTGATCGGTGCGCCGAGGACCACACCGTGGTTGTCGGGCGCGGCGGATTTGAAAGGGCTGCGCGTGGCTTACAGTCCGAACTTCGGTTACGTGGAGGTCGACCCGCAAGTGGCCAAGGTGGTCACGGAGGCGGTGCGAGGCCTGGAACAACTTGGCGCCCATGTCGAGCAGATCGACCCCGGCTTCAGTGACCCACTGGAAGTCTTCAGCACCTTGTGGGCAGCCGGCGCTGCACGCCTGACCGCGCCCATGAGCGAGGCACAAAAACAACTGCTGGACCCCGGGCTGCTGCGCATAGCCCAACGCGGCGAGCGTTTGAGCCTTGACGACTTCAGCGCGGCCCTTGAAGCACGCGCAGCCCTGGTGGCACGCATGGCGGCGTTCCATGAGCACTACGATGTACTGGTGTCGCCGATGATGCCGATCACCGCGTTCGACGCCGGGCATGACGTGCCACCGGGTTCGGGTTTGCAAGAATGGACACAGTGGACACCGTTCACCTACCCCTTCAACCTCACCCAGCAGCCGGCGGCATCGGTGCCGTGTGGGTTGGCAGCGAACGGCTTGCCGGTGGGTTTGCACGTGGTGGGCGCGCGGTTTGCGGATGAGCAGGTGTTGAGGGTGTGCCAGGCGTACGCCAAAGCCTTCCCTACCCCGCACTTACAGGCACCAAAAACCCCAGTCTGAAATGCAATCTACTGTGGGAGCTGGCTTGCCTGCGATGGCGGCGTATCAGAGACAACTGGGTTGACTGAATCACCGCTATCGCAGGCAAGCCAGCTCCCACAGTTTCAACCACATTCCATTACACTGTCCCCCATTCATCCCCGGGGGCTTCATGGACATCGAACTGGCACGCACCTTCCTCGAAATCACCCGCTGCGGCAGCCTGGCCGCAGCAGCCGAGAAACTGCACGTCACCCAGACCGCCATCACCGCGCGGGTCAAAAGCCTCGAAAGCCAGCTAGGCAGCACACTGTTCATCCGCAACCGCGCCGGCGCCCGGCTGACCGCCGACGGCGAGGCCTTCGTGGTATACGCCAACCAGTTGCTGCAAACCTGGGAAGCCGCCAAACGCGACCTGCCGCTGCCCGATGGCTATCGCAACGTGCTGCACATCGGCGGCGAGGTCAGCCTGTGTAACCCGTTGATGCTCGGCTGGGCCCAAGCGTTACGCCAACACATCCCCGGCCATGCCCTGCGCACCGAAATCCGCGAAGGCGATTACCTGTTGCGCCAGCTGGAACTGGGCGTACTCGACGCTGCATTGGTGTTCCAGCCGCAATACTGGCCAGGTTTGCAGGTGGAACAGGTGCTGGAGGAAAAACTGATCCTGGTGCAGTTGGTGAGTAACCCGGCGCCCTACGTGTATATCGATTGGGGGCCCGGGTTTCGTCAACAACACGACGCCGCGCTGCCCGACAAGGCCCGTGCCGCGTTGAGTTTCAACCTGGGGCCGCTGGCATTGCAGTACATCCTTGAGAACGGTGGCGCCGGTTATTTCCGCACCCGCGTGGTGCAGAGTTACCTGGACAGCGGCGTAATGCAGCGTGTGCCCAAGGCGCCGGAATTCAGCTTCCCGACATACCTGGTGTATTCACGGGCGCGAGATTCGGCAGTGTTGCAACAGGCACTGGGGTTGCTGCGTGAGGTGGTCAAGGCCGAAAGCGACTGGTCGCAGCGTTGGGACCCATTGATTTGAAGCAACAATCTCCACCGCGCATGCTAGCCTGCGGGTGTTTCCTTTTGCAGCCTGACCGATGAACAAGAAGAAGTCCGTCACTATCAGCGACATCGCCAAACGGGTTGGCATGACCACCATCACGGTGTCTCGCGCACTGAGCAAACCCGACCTGGTCAAACCGGCCACTCTGGCGCGCATCCTCGAAGTGGCGCGGGAGATGGACTACGTGCCCAACGCCTTCGCACGCGGGCTCAAGCGCAGTGAGAGCCTGATCATCGGCGTGATCACCGCCTCCGTGGACAACCCGTTCTACAGCGAAATGATCAAGGCGATTTCCCGCGAGGCCAAACAGCACGGCTACACCATCATGCTGGTGGACACCGATGAGCTGGAAGAGCTGGAAAGCAAGGCCGTGGACACCCTGTTGGGCTACCGCGTGGCGGGGATCATTCTGTCGCCGGTCTCGGATGAACCGAGCTACCAGCCCGATTACCTCGAACGCTTGGGCAACGGCAAAACCCCAGTGGTGCTGCTCGATCGCACAATCCACGACAGCCCGTTCAGCCGCGTGGTGCTCGACAACTACCACAGCGGCATCCAGGCCGCGCACTACCTGCTGCGCCAGACGCCCGACCTCAAGCGCCTGCTGGTGCTGACCGGCCCCGAGCACTCACGCATCACCGTCGAACGCCTCAAGGGCCTGCGCGAAGTGCTGGCCGAGCACCCGCAGGTGCAGGTCGAAGTACAGGCCGGCGACTACACGCTGATGCCGTCCTACCTGCACACCCTCGACTACCTGGCCGAACACTCGGCGCCGGACGCGATCATGGGCTTCAACCAGTTGATCACCCTCGGCGCCTTGCGCGCACTGCGCATGCACAACATCGCCCATGACAGCCTGACCATCTGCGGCATTGACCGCCTGCCCTTCGCCGATATCTTCGGCGTGCCCATCGCCTGCGTGGCTCACGATGCCTCTTTGGCCGGCAGCAGTGCGGTGCGCCTGTTGCTTGATCGCCTGGAAGACCCGTTCAAGCCACGGGACAAGGTGGTGATCGCCGGTCAGTTGGAAAACGGCTAGCGGCTGGTGTAGCCACCGTCGATGGGCAGGCTCACGCCGCTGATCATGCTGGCAGCGCTGCTCAGCAGGAACAGCACCGGCAACGCCACTTCGACGGTTTCAGCAAAACGCCCCAATGGAATGGCCGCCAGCGCCGGGTCGCGCTTGGCCGGTTCGGACCAGGCCATGGCGGCCATCGGCGTGAGCGTGACGGTGGGGTTGACGCTGTTGACGCGAATGCCAAAGCGGCCCCACTCGGCGCATTGCACACGGGTGATCGCATCCAGCGCGGCCTTGGAGGCGCAGTAGCCGAGGTGATCGTCCAGGGCCACCAGCGAGGCCTGGCTGGAGACATTGACGATGCTGCCGGCGATTTGTGCTTCGATCATTTTCGCCGCCACGCGGCTGGCGACCTGGGCGGCGGCGCGGGCGTTGACCTGCATCACTTGGTCAAAGGCTTCGGCGCTGATGGCGGCAGCCGGCTCCAGCCGCGAGATGCCGGCGCAGTTGACCAGGCCGTGCAGCGGCGGCAGGTCCTTCAAGACGTTGTCGAGGGCGGCGCTGTCGGCGATGTCCAGGCACAAGGTGTGGCAGCCGAGTTCGGCCAAGGCTTGGGCGTCGCGGCCGAGAGCAAAGACATCGGCGCCGCTGGCGATCAGTTGCAAAGCGATTTCGCGCCCAATGCCGCTGCTGGCGCCGGTGACGAGGATGCGATGGTGGGTGAAGTCGAAGGCTGCGTTCATGAATAGAGATCTCAAAAACAATGAAGATCCAATGTGGGAGCTGGCTTGCCTGCGATAGCGGTGGTTCAGCTAGTACATTTGCGACTGATACACCGCTATCGCAGGCAAGCCAGCTCCCACATTTGGACTGTGTTGAATCAGTTGGTTTGTAGGTTATGCATGATCGGTTTCAGGGCGGGATACAGCTTCAAATACTCGGCAAACGCCCGGTCATAAACCCCGACGTTTTCAACCTTTGGCTCCGCCCGCAGCGCCAACTGCACCCACCCTTTATCCATCTCCCCATCGCTCACCAACCCCACCGTGTGCGCCGCCAACAACGCCGCCCCCAGCGCCGCTTCCACCTCCTGGACAATGGTGTACACCGGGTAGCGCGTGACATCCGCGATGATCTGCATCCACAGATCCGAATGGCTCGCCCCGCCCACCACGATCAAGCGCGGGTCCAGGGAATGCGCGCCGCGTGTGCCCGCTTCGATGTTGTGTCGCAGGGCAAAACTCACGCCCTCCAGCACCGCGCGATACAGGTGAATACGGCTGTGGTAGAGGTTCAAGCCGACAAAACTGCCACTGGCACGGTCATCCCACACCGGACTGCGCTCGCCCATCAGGTACGGCAGGAACAACAGGCCTTCGCTGCCGGCCGGGATGTTCATCGCGCGCTGTTCCAGCAGCACCAGGCTGTCCTGGCCGGTGGCCTTGGCTTGTTGCTCTTCGGCCTGGCAGAACTGCTCGCGAAACCAACTGACCGACGCGCCTGCCGTGATCGCACCGCCAAAGATGTACAGGTCGCGGTGGCCGTTGTAGACGTGGGGCATGCTCACCAAGCCATGGTGTGCATCCACTTGCTGGTTGAGGTAACCCCAGCACATGCTGGTGCCGATCATTGCCACGTGATTGCCTGGCTGCGTCACCCCTGCGGCCAGCGTTGCCATGGCCGCATCGACGCCACCGGCCAGAATCGGTGTGCCCGCCTGCAGGCCCAGACGCGCAGCCCAACCCTCCAGCAACCCACCGACGACTTCCCCGGAATACACCAGGCGCTCCGGCATCATGGTGTGCGGTATGCCCAGCGCATCAAGCATTTCGGCGGACCAGCCGCGCACCTTCACGTCGTAGACGCCACCGATATTGCCGGCGCTGCTATGGTCCACCGCCAACTCGCCGGTGAGGCACCAGTTGATGTAGCTGTTGGGCGGTAGCAGGTAGCGAGTCTTGGCCCACACCTCGGGCTGGTGCTGCTTGAGCCAGAGCATCTTGGTAAAGCCGTAATAGCTGTCCACCGAGTTGCCGGTGATCGCGAACAGCCGCTCCAGGTCCACTTGCTCGCGCACCCAGGCCACCTGCTCGCCAGCACGGCGGTCCATCCAGATCAGGCACGGGTGCAGCGGCGTGATTTGCGCATCCACCGCAATCCCCGAGCCGCCGTACAGGCTGCTGATACACAACGCCTTGATCTGCTGCGCCGCCACGCCGGCCTTGGCCATACACTGCGCAACGCAAGCCTCGACGGCGTCCAGCCAGACCTGCGGCCATTGCTCGGCCCAGCGCACTTTCGGGGTATCCACACGATACCCCTGGCTGTGCTGGGCGATGATCGTACCTTGACCATCCACCAGCAGCGCCTTGGTGCTCTGGGTTCCTATATCAACACCCATCACGTAGTTCATTTTCAGGCCACCGGCTTCAACAGCACCTTGATCGACTTGGTCGAGTTGGCCAACGCGAAGGCTTCGGCAAAGTCGTCCAGCGGGAAGTCATGGGTAACGATGCCCTTGGACGTGACCAGGCCACGCTCGAACAGGTCGATGGCGATCGGGTAGCAATACGGCCCGAGATGAGCGCCGCGTACGTCCAGCTCCTTGCGGTCGCCGATGATCGACCAGTCGACGCTGGTCTCGGCACCGAACACGCTGAACTCGACAAAACGCCCGAGCTTGCGGATCAGGTCCAGGCCCTGGGTCACGCCGGCCGGAACGCCTGTGGTTTCGATGTAGACGTCGCAGCCATAGTTGTCGGTCAGGCCGTTGATAATCGCGCGGGCGTTATCGCGCGACGGGTTGATCACCACATCGGCGCCGAATTTTTTCGCCAGTTCCAGGCGCTCGTCGACCATGTCGATCACCACCAGTTTCTTCGGGGTTTTCAACGCAGCGACCTGGACCATGCACAACCCGAGGGTGCCGGCACCGGCGATCACCACCACGTCGTCGAGCTGGACATCGCCACGGTTGACGGTATGGATCGAACAGGCCATCGGTTCCACCAGCGCCGAGTCTTCCAGCGACACCGACTCGGGGATCTTGTGCACGATGGCGGTCTTGGGAATGCGCATATACTGGGCCATGCCGCCTTCGGCCACTTCACGCTGGAAGCCGAAGATGTTGTGCACTTCGCACATCCAGTACTTGCCCGACTTGCAGAAACGGCACTTGCCGCACGGCACGATCTGTTCGGCGATCACCTTGTCGCCCACCGCGACGTCGAAGTGCTCTTCGGCGCCCTCGCCCACTTCCACCACATAGCCAAAAAATTCGTGCCCCGGTACGACCGGCGCCTTCACCCACGGGTTGTCGCCGCCCCAGAACATCGCTGCGCCCGAGTGGCACTTGCAGTCACTGGCGCAGATGCCACAGGCAGCGATACGGATCACCAGTTCATTGGCGCGTGCCTGGGGTTTGCCGATGCGTTCCAGGCGGTAGTCTTTGGGGCCGTGGCAGACGACGGCTTGCATTTCGGTGTGCTTGTCCATGGTGTCGGGTCCTGTGCTTGTGAGGAGTTTATTTGTGGCGCTGACGACTGATAAAAATCGCCAGCAAAATGATTGCGCCCTTGATCACGCTCTGGACATAGGGCGACACACCCAGCATGTTCAGGCCGTTGTTCAACACGCCGAGCAACATGGCGCCGAGTAAGGTGCCAACGATCACCCCGCGCCCGCCGGCAATCGAGGCACCGCCGAGTACCACGGCGGCAATCGCGTCCAGTTCGAACGACACGCCGGCGTTCGGCTGGCCGCTCATCAGGCGCGAGGTCAATACCAGCCCGGCAATCGCCGCCGTAAGGCCGCTGATGCCGTACACCAGCAACTTGAAACGCGCCGCACGCACGCCGGACAACCGCACCGCTTCTTCATTGCCGCCGATGGCGTAGATGTAGCGGCCGATGCGCGTGTGTTGCAGCAGCACGTAGGCCGCCAGGTAGGTGAGCAGCATGATCAGGATCGGCACCTGGATACCGAACAGGCTTTCGCGGCCAAAAAACGCAAACCAATCCGGCAACCCGGAAATCGGGTAGCCATCGGTGTACATCAGGCCCAGGCCACGGGCGATGCCCATGGTCGCCAGGGTCACGATGATCGGCGGCATGTGCAGGTAGGCGACGAACAAGCCGTTGCCGATGCCAAAGGCCACGCCGATCAACATGCCCGCGCCAATCGCCAGGCCGGGCGGCAGGCCCGCGACCATCAACCCGGCTGTGAGCGTGCCGGACAAGGCCATCACCGGCCCTACCGACAGATCGATGCCGCCGGTGAGGATCACGCAGGTCATGCCCACCGCGATGATCGCGTTGATCGACACCTGGCGGGCGATGTTCGACAGGTTGCTGGCGGTGAGGAAGGTGTCGCTGGCGAGGATCATCACCAGGGTCACCACCACCAGCCCGACGAAGGGATAAAATGCCGGCGAGCGCACCAGCCGCGCCAGGTTCAGGCGCAACCGGCTGCTGTCGCCGGTACTAATGGACGTATTCACTTGAGCCCCCTGTTGCATGGCGCATGACCTCTTGAGGATTGACGGCAGATGCTTCGAGTACCTTGACGATGGCGCCCTTGTGGAACACGGCGACGCGGTCGCACATGCCGATGACTTCCGGCAATTCGGAGGAAATCATGATGATTGCGTAGCCTTGTTCGGTGAGGCTGCGCATCAGCGCGTAGATCTGCGCCTTGGCCCCCACGTCGATGCCACGGGTGGGTTCGTCGAACACCAGCACGTCGCAGTGATGGTTGATCCAACGGGCAATCACCACTTTTTGCTGGTTGCCGCCGCTGAGGTTGAACACCCGGCTTTCACTGCTGGGGGCCTTGATCGACAGTTGCTTCATCAGGCCTTCGACGCTGGCGCATTCGCGGTTCTTGTCGATCAGGCCCGAGGCGTTCTGGTATTTGGGCAGGTTGTTCAGCGAGATGTTTTCGCGAATGCTGAAGTCGGTGATCAGCCCTTCGCTCTTGCGGCTTTCCGGGAGCAGGCCGATGCCGTGGGCCAGGGCCTGGGCCGGGTCGTCGAGGGTGATTTTCTCACCGCGCAGCCACACGTCTTTGCTCACCGACGGCAGCGCGCCCATCATGCCCAGGGCCAGTTCGGTACGACCGGAACCAACCAGGCCGGCAAAGCCGAGGATCTCGCCCTTGTGCAGCTGGAAGCTGTTGTGCGGGCCGTTGCGCACCAGTTGGATGTCCTTGACCTCCAGCAACAGCGGGCCGCGCTCGGTGTTCGGTTTGGGTGGAAAACTGCATTCCAGGCGGCGCCCGACCATCATCTCGACCAGCCGGTCGATATCACTGTCAGCTACATCGGTAACGCCCACATTGCCGCCGTCGCGCAACACGCTGATGCGGTCGCACACCTGGAAAATCTCCTCTAGGTGATGGGAGATGAAAATCACCGCCACACCCTGGCGCTTGAGTTCGCGCATGATGTCGAACAGCAGCTCAGCCTCGCTCGGTGTCAGCGTGGCAGTCGGTTCATCCAACACCAGCAGGCGCGCATCCAGGGCCAGGGCCTTGGCGATTTCGACAAACTGCTGCTCGGCCACGCTCAGGTGCTTGACCGCACATTGCAGGTCGATGGTCACGCCGAGGCGCTTGAACAACGCCTCGCTGGCCTCGACCATTTCGCGCTTGCGCAACAGGCCGAAACGGTTACTCAGCTCATGGCCGAGGAAGATGTTTTCCACGGCAGTGAGGTAGGGAATCAGGCTGAACTCCTGGAACACGATGCCGATACCGGCGGCGATTGCGTCGCGATAGGTCGCGAACTGCTGCGCCTGGCCATCGATCAGGATCTGGCCTTCGTCTTGATGCTCGACGCCGCCGAGGATCTTCATCAGCGTCGATTTGCCCGCGCCATTTTCGCCGAGCAAGGCATGAATCTCACCGCGCTCGACTTGCAGGTTGATGGACTTGAGGGCCTGTACGCCCGGGTACCGCTTACAGATGTTTTCCAACTTCAGAAGACTGCTCATACCGCCGACCTCGTATTCAGAAGGATGACCTGGGCCCCACGGTAGGCGTGGGGCCTGGGCGATTTACCAGCTGAAATCCTTGGCCTTGGCCTGGTCGATCAGGGTGATATCCACCGGGATGGTGGCCGGCACCTGCGAGCCCCACTTCTTGGCCAGGGCAATGCCCAGGGCCAGGCGGATCTGGTCGCGCGGATACTGCGCTGAGGTGGCGATGAACTTGCTACCGGGCTTCTGGATCGCCTTGACCGCTTCCGGCGCGCCGTCGACGCTGACCAGCTTCACGTCCAACCCGCTGGCTTCGATGGCCGAGAGCGCGCCGAGGGACCCGTTGTCATTCACACTGAAAATGCCCTTGAGGGTGGGCTGGGCCTGCAGCATGTTTTCGGTGACGGTCAGCGCCTGGTCACGTTCCTGCTTGCCGTTCTGGATGCTGACGATCTTGATATCGGGGTGCTTGGCCACGGCCTCTTTGCAACCGCGCACACGCTCCAGGATCGGCACCACGGCGATGCCGTCGAGGATCGCGATATTGCCTTTGTCGCCGATGTTCTTGGCCAGGTATTCACAGGCCTGGAAGCCAGCGTCAAAGTTCTTCGAGCCGACGAAGGAATCCAGCGGGCCGTCGGCTTGGGCGTCTACCGCGACGACCACAACACCGGCGGCGTGGGCAGACTTGACCGCCGATTGCACGCCGACCGAATCCGTAGGGTTGATCAGCAGGATGTCGATGCCTTTTTGCAGCATGTCTTCGACGTCACTGACTTGCTTGGACACGTCGTGACGGGCGTCGGTAATGATCAGTTTCGCGCCGATGGTCGCCCCGGCTTCTTCCAGGGCGTTTTTCATGGTGACGAAATAGGGATTGTTGATTTCCTGGAAGGACGCGCCGATGCGGATCGGCTTGGCAGCTTCGGCGAATGCTGGGGAGACAGTGCCGAGGGTGATGCTTACAGCCAATAAACACAGGGTTTTCGGGAGCATTTTCATGGCGTGATTCTCTGTTTTGTTTTTATTGTTAGAGCAAATGTTATCGTTAACATTTTGCGAGAAACTAACAAGGAAAACAGGCGTGTGCAAGCCCCCACTGGTCGGTCGGGGTGGGATAACACTCAATAGAGAACTCGGTTAAATGTGGGAGCTGGCTTGCCTGCGATGGCATCACCTTGGTCTGACTGAAAGACCGAGGCGTCTGCATCGCAGGCAAGCCAGCTCCCACACTTGATTGGCGTTGCCTTCGAAAACTCGCACATTCCCTGGCGCCAACTAAGCTCACTTTCCAACAAAAAAACACCGAGCAACCCGCCATGGACCACCCCACCGAGACCTTTCGCGCCCGTTACCGCGCCACTGTCGCGCCCCACTACAACCCTTGGCTGCACGCCAGTTTCGTGTTCGGCTACGGCATCGTGTGCATCGCCCTGGCCTGGTCATCCACGCATCAGATCAGCGCTGTGCAATGGCTGACCGTGCCGCTGACCCTGGTGTTCTTCAACCTCTGCATCTACCTCGTGCACCGTCACCTCGGCCACCACAAGCACGCCTTGGCCCGGCTGTTCTACGCACGCCACACCGGCGATCATCACAGTTTCTTCACCCCTGGCCACATGACCTACGACAGCCCCCGTGACTGGCGCGTCATCCTGTTCCCGGCCTGGCTGATCGTGCTGCACAGCCTGACAATCACCCTGCCTGCCTGGTGGTTGCTCAAACAATTGAGCCTCAATGTCGCCGGCCTGTTCGCGGGGTGCATGATCCTCGGGTATTTACTTTACGAAGTGTTTCACGCCTGCGAGCACCTGCCCGCCAGCCACCCGGTGGCGCGCTTGCCGTGGATCCGCCAGATGCACCATTTGCACGCCCTGCATCACCGCCGTGAACTGATGCAGGGGCGCAACTTCAACATCGTCCTTCCCCTGATGGATTACCTGTTCGGCACCCTGCATTGGGAACCGAGCATCAACGACAACCAGGAATCGTCATGAGTACCCGTCCCAAAAAACTGCGTCATCTGCTGTTTCTACTGCTTCTGACGGTGGTCGCCTTTCTGCTGTTGATGCCGACCAAAGTGCAACCCGTAAACTGGACGCCACCCACGGCGCCGTCGGTGAAGAGCGGCCTTTACACCGAGAACCAGCGCCTCAAGGGCGTGCAGAAAATCGGCGCCCAGGACATCGCCGGGCCCGAGGCCTTGCTGCTGGATGCCCAGGGTTTTTTGATCAGCGGCTTGCACGACGGGCGCATCATCCGCACCTCGCCCGACAGCCGCAGCCTGGAAGTATTGGCCAATACCGGCGGAAGGCCCCTGGGCCTGGCGCTGCACCCGGATGGGCGCCTGATCATTGCCGACGGGATCAAGGGCTTGCTCGCCCTGGATGCAAAACACCAACTCACTACGTTGAGCACCAGTGCCAACGGCCTGCCCTTCGGTTTCACCGATGACGTCACCGTGGACGCCATCGGGCGCTATGCCTATTTCAGCGATGCGTCGAGTCGCTGGGGCTACGGGCAGGACGGCGAAGCGGTGATCGAACATGGCGGCGACGGTCGGCTGCTGCGCTATGACTTCAACAACGGCAGCACCGAGGTGCTACTGGACAAACTGCAATTCGCCAACGGCGTGGCCTTGGGGCCGGATGAAAACTTCGTGCTGGTGAACGAAACCGGCGCCTACCGTATCAGCCGTTACTGGCTCAAGGGCGACCGCGCCGGCACCCATGACTTGTTTATCGACAACCTGCCCGGCCTGCCGGACAACCTTAGCTTCAACGGTCAGGACCGTTTCTGGGTAGCGCTGTATTCGCCACGCAATCCGTTGCTTGACAGCTTTGCCGGCTACCCATTGCTGCGCAAGGTGATGGTGCGGGCGCTGATGGTGGTGCCCAAGCCTATCGAACGCAAAGCCTTCGTACTGGGCTTGGATACCGAAGGTAAGGTCATCGCCAACCTGCAGGACGGCAGCCCGGGGAACTACTCGCCGATCACCACCGCACGGGAATATGGAAACTGGTTGTACCTGGGCTCGTTGAAAGGCACGAGCATGGCGCGGCTACCGCTGGACCTGGCATTGGCGGGCGACTAAAAAAAGGGGCAGCCTCGTCAGGCTGCCCCTTCTCACTCACACCGTTGAATCAGTGAACGATGTTCTGGGTGCAGATGTGCCCGAAGGTCACGTAAGGCACGTTCTCGCCACCCACGCCCACGCCAGGGAACTCGTCCAGCTCGATACGCCAGCCGCCAAAGTTGAAAGTGGTGTCCCAAGTGTAGGTGACGCCCGTGCTGCTGTCCGGATACTGCACACGGTTCTCGCCGAAGCAGTCGCCGATACCGGAACTGGCCTGGGATGTGCCCGCACTGTTGGTGGTGGCCTTGAAGTCGGTCCAGTGGAACTCGGCACCGTCAAAGCGTTTGTCGATACGCAGAACCGGCGTGACGCCCAGCAGCGGTGCGCCCGTGGAGTCGGACCAATTGGTGGTCCAGTTCACCGTACGTCCCGCCTGGGTCGCCATCCAGAAAATCGACGCCGGTACACGCACGATATTGTCACCCTTCACATCAGACGTGTTCAGGCGCGGCGTAGAGCCCAGGCTCAACTGGTATTGTTTGGTCGAATCCTGAACCACGGCCGGATTGGCCCGCACACGCACCTTCACCGTGGTGCCCGGCGTGACACTCGGGTAGGTCGAGGTCGAGCCGGCAGGGATGGTGACCCAATTGACGCCGTCAAAACGATCGAAAATCCATTGGTTGCGGCTGCCGTTCGCGTCACCGGCCAGGTACATGCTCACGCTTTGGCCACGCACCGCCTTGAAGTCGAAGTAATCGACATCGTTGGCGTTGTCGAGGTTGCCGGTCACCTTGTTCATCGAGTCCGGCAGCACAAAGGCGGTTTGCGGCGTGTCATTGGGCTCATAGGCATCGACGTTGGTATCCACCGCCACGCCAAAGCTGAATTGCGAGCTGCTGGCGACCTTGGCGACCATGTACCAGTAGTAATCACCGGCCGGCAGCACGCCGTTGAGGTACTCGTCGGCATTGCCTGCGGCATCCGAGGAACCCACCACGCTCAGGTTGCCCTGGCCGTCGTCCTGGAACAGGGTCAGCGACATGTCGGAGCCCGCGCTCTGGTTGACCAGTTGCACCTGGACCCGCGCGTTTTCTGGCAGGTTGAAGTGATAAGCGAACTCTTCACCTTGAGCCACACCCGAGATGGTGTAGAGCGTGTTGATATCCAGGGTGGGGAACAGCGGGACGAAGGCCGCAACGGCAGCGCTCTTCAGCTCGGCCTGGCCGGGCTTTTTCAACTCACCGACCACGGTGTTGAAAGGCGCGGATTTAAGGGACTGCGTGACAGCCTTGGACTGACCGGTCTTGGCTGCCTTCAGCTTTTGCTTGAGGCTGTCCGGGACCTTCGCCGCGTCCAGCTTGCCGCCGGATTTCAGGGCTTTGTCCACGGCCTGTCTGACCGCTTCGGCATTGAGTTTCTGAGGGTATTGCTCGGCCAGGGCAAAGGCCGAAACGAAGCAGGAGGCCGCCATGGCCGCGCCCAGCATAAAGGCTTTTTTCGATTTCATTTTTTATCCATCCATAGTTAAAAACTGAAGGTCAGGTGACATCCGGTCACCTGGGATGGAATGTAGAATATGACTGGATGGATGTACAGTATTTTTTATGAAAAAATCATTCCTATGGAATCGGGATGTCGTACCACCAGCGCCAGAAGACCCACACAGCTGTTGCAATCAACCAAACGAACCCAAGGTAATAGGGCCAAACCACCCAGCGTTTAAGCGATAAAGGAACAGAAGCCAGTTCGGCTTCACTCACCACCCCTGCCTTGAGATGGCGCTTTGAATCTGAAAGTAACTCCGCAATCAGCATCATGCGATATTGCCTGTCGATCCACCGGTTTCGGCTCCAAAATCGCTTATTGCCGCAGACCATTTCGTTTTCGCGGAAGTAACTCTCCACCTCGTCGAGCTTTGTATATTCGGCGAAAAAACCGAGCCCCAAAACGACAAACGCTCCGGCAAAATGCACTATGGTGAAGACAAGAAAAAACGACACGATTAAGCTCCCTCCGGCACAAAGATCATATCTCCGTTGGCCTCTTGGATCTCTCCACCCAATAAGGCACCTTCATGACCAAGAACATTACCTACGGCCTGCCCACCCGCAGCGCCGCCAATAATTGCGCACGCAAGCTCACCGCGTCCCTTCATCGCAATACCCAAAAACATGCGACAGCCTCGAATCGCGAGTTTGGCACCATACTTTCCCCCTACTGCGGCCCCCGTCACTGACCCCACCAACCTCCCCGTCTCCACATACTTCGCCCTTCGACACTGCGCCTCCCTCCCCGTCACACACGCCTCCTTGATCTCCAACCCTGCCACACCCACATCCAACGCCAACCCCACATACGTCCCGCTCCCCAACCACTTCGACATCTGCGCCATCGCTCGCATCCGCGTCGCATACCCCGCAATCTCACCCTTATGCAGATAACTCCTCGTCGAAATCCCCAACACCTTCTTCAACGACGCATTGCCCTGCAAGCCCGTACCAAACCGCGCAGCCCCCTGCAGTTGCACCTCCAAACCCCGGAACAACGCTTGGCGCCGCTGGATAAACGCCGCCCTGTCCAACCCGCCGTCTTTCAACCGCTGATGCAGCCGTTGTATTTCCTCCAGCGTTTGCGCCACTTCATCCAAGTGCCGCGCCCAGGCCGAGGTCGCACTGCCGACGCCAATCGAGCCATTGGCCATGAAACTCTGCAGCAAGTCATAGTTGCCGAGCATTGCCGTACCGGCCGCCGCATTCAGTTCCAGGTGACGACGGACTTCTTCGGCATGACGCATCAACCACGCTTCCTCGACCGAACAATTCCGGCTGTGGCTGTCGGGAACAATCACCAGTTGCCCCGGTGCCACCAAGGCGGGCCGCAGGTGCCGATTCAGCACATCAAAATGATCCGAGCGCGGGCGGCTCAGGCTGCCGCCCATCAATCGGGATTTGAGGCTTTGGTAATCCGTTGCGCGGTCGTTGATAAAGCTCTGCGCCATGCCCTACATCCAGGATGCAATTGAGATGGCGTCGGAATATAAGCAAGCGACTGCGCCCCGGACACAAGCCAAGGGTGGCTGCTTTACATTTGGGAAGCTGCCTACGCAGCGGTGAAATAGAGCCTACAGAAACCGCCTTAATACCCGGTCATTTCCAGGTAACCCACCCCACCGTCAAACCGTACCGGCCCTTCCCAGTACGGAATGCTCAAGTTCATCCAAGCGTTCGGGTTGACGGCTTGGGTGATGATATCCAACTGTTTGCCAGGGATTTTCAGCGACCAGCGCGTGGGAATCTTGCGCCCATCAATCGTGGTGGTTTCCAACGGTACCAGTTGGATATCAGCGTTGTGCAGCGTCTGCGTCTGGCCTTGCGCGTCGATCCAGGTGCCCGTGAGATACCCAGCGTCGTCGGCTTGCCGTACCCGAAACAACATCAACTGCTCGCCCCGGTCCAGGTGCAGGGAAAACCAGTCCCAGCCGGTCTGGCCGGCGCTCAGCGGTTGGCTGCTCCACTCGCGGTCGAGCCAGGCCGGGCCGGTGACTTTATAGACCTCGCCATCGATAGTGACGCGACCACTGGCACTGAAAAACGGCTGGCTGTAGTAGTACGACGCCTGGCCCTGGTCGGACTTGCGGCTGTAGCCGTTGTCGCCCTGCAACACCAGTGGGCGACTGGACGTCAGGTGCAGGTCATAGGCGAATTGCGCACCACTGGCCTTGAGTTGCATGTCGGCCAAGCTGCTCGCGGCGCCGGGACGGGTGACAAAATTCCAATCGTCGATCCAGGCGTTGAACGGCTGCGCCTGGGCCCCGGCCTGGCCCACGCCGCCGCGCGCAAAGCGTTCGGCGGCGTAGTGGTGAGTGGCGGACGTCACGGCGGCGTGGCCAAGCCAGATCGTCGAATCACGCCAGCCCGCCTCGGTCGGCCCCGCCTTGAGCGCATTGCGGAACAACGTCCACTGCACGCCGAAGACATTGCCCTGCGCGTCCTTGAGGTTGGCGGTGACGTACCACCACTCGATACGAAAGCCCTGATGGGGCCCATGGTCCTCGGGAAAACTGAACACTTTGCCGGGCACCACTTGGGCAAAGTCCGCCGCGTCACTGCCCAGGCCGGCGAAGCTTTCCTGCGGCTCAGGGACTTTGTCACATGCGGCCAGTAAGCAGCACATCCACAACAGGCACTTAATCTTCATTGGCAAACGTCCTCAACAGATCCGCCGGACGGCTGCGATACAACTGCCACAACGGCCATGCCGAGGCCAGCAACGTCGCAACCATCGCCAACCCGAGCAATTGCGCGAGTTGCCACGGGAACACCTGCAACGGCAGGCGCCAACCGAAAGCCTGCACATTGATCACCGCATCCAGGCACCAAGCCAACAGCAAGCCGAGCGGCAAGGCCAGGACCAGGGTAAGCACCGCCAACAGCCAGGTCTGGCCGAGATTGAGCAGCATCAATTGCCGGCGCGTGACGCCCAATGCCCACAGCGGTGCGAGCTGGCCCAGGCGACTCTGGCTCTGGGTCAACAGGCTGATGAACAGCGCCACGCCGGCCACGCCCAGCGTCAGGCTGTTCAGGGCAGCAGTGGCGGCGAAGGTACGTTCGAACACCTGGCTCGACCAGCCCTTGAGTTGCTGTTGATCGACGATACGGCTGTCGTCCAGGGCAAAGGCGCGCTGCACCTCACGGGTCAGCAACGCCACATCCGAAGGTGACACACGCAGGTTGAAACGCGCCGGAGACAGCGTCGGCCAATGGGTCAGCAGGTGCTTGGAATTGACCAGCACATGGCCTTTGGGGTTGCCGTAATCGGCGTAGATCCCCACTATTTTTGGCGTCCAGGTGCCTTGAGGCGTGGGGATACTCAAGGTATCGCCCAACTTCACCGCCAGCCTGCGCGCCAGTTGCTCGCTGAGCATCAACGTGTCGCCTTGCTGCAGTTGATCCCACGGCTCACTCGACGCCTCCAACAGCGGCCAATGCTGGCGATAAGTCGGGTCGTCGACCACGCCAAACAGATCCGCCGGCCAGCCCTGCAATTGCACCGCAACCTGCCAGGTGGGCAGCACCGTCTGCACCAGCGGTTGTTGCGCCAACCAACGGCTCAGTTGCTGCGCCTGGGCCGGGTTTTGTGGGTTGAGGTACAACTCGGCGGTGAGACGCTGCTCCAACCAGTTGTTGAAGGTATGACGAAACCCCGAGGTCATGGAGCCCGCCCCGATATTCGCGGCCAAGGCCAACAGCAGCGCCATCAGGGCCAGGCTCAATGCCGGCAATTGCTGACGGCAATCAGCAAGAAACCACTGGCCCAGCACCGAGCGGCTGCGTCCCAGAACAGCCTTGAGCAGGCCATTGAGCACCACCGGCAACCCCAGGGCCGCGCCGAGCAGTAACGCAGCCATCAGCACGAAGCCGGCAGCCAGGCTGTGACCGAACCACAGCGCCAGCACAGCGATTACCAACGCGGTACCGGCCACCCACCCTTGACGCCGCAACCAACGCCCATGGGCCTCATGCCAGGCCTGCGCATTGGCCAGCGCCAACAAGGGCAAGCGCGCCGCCCGCCACAGGCTGCTGGCACCGGCCAGCAACGCGCCGAGCAAACTCAGGCCCAACCCCGCGCCCCACCACCAAGGGCTCAGGCTCAATTGACCCGGCACCTCGGCACCATACAAACCACGCAGGCTGGCAGCGACATCGGGCAGCAACAGACTCGCCAGCAGGTAGCCGCTGGCCACGCCCAACACGCCACCCAGCAACGAAAGCACGCCGAGTTCGACGCCCAGGCTGACAATCAACAGACGCACACTGACGCCGCAGGCGCGCAAGGTGCGCAACAGCCCGCGCCGTTGCTCCAAGGCGAGGCCAATGGCGGCATGCACGATAAACAACCCGACCACAAAGGACAGAAAGCCCAATGCATCGAGATTCAGGTGAAAGCTTTCGGTGAGACGCGCAAGGTTATTGTCCTCGCCCTGCTTGAGTTGCAGCCCGGCGGGCGGCGTGGGCTGGCCAGCGGCGAAAGCCTTGTCCACTAACAGCCGCGACAGGCGATCAGGCATCTCCAGCACAGGCTGGGCAAAGCCGATATCGGTGAGCAACAATCCGGGGGCCATATCGGCCTGGGCTTGCAGCGGCGGCAGGGCGTGTCCGTTCTGGGTGATGGGCTGTTGACCTGCATGCAGCCCCAAGTCCTGCAAGGTCTGCGGCGCAATCCAGGTACGCCCCGGCGGATCGAAAAACGCCAGCATCTGCGCCTGGCTCATGCGCTGCCCCGCCACTGCGCCACTGCCCGGCAACGACAACGGGTCGATGCCCATCAATTGCAGGCGCACATGCTCCAGCCCCTTGAGTTGCACCCTCCCTTGAACCACCGGCGACACCGGCCAGCCGGCTCGGCGCAACTGTGCAAATACGTCCTGTGGGAAGCTGGCGCCGTCCGGCGCGCCAAGACTGGCCTGGGGCTCGCCGCCGATCAAATGACTGGCGCGGGCATAGCTGTCCCGCGCCTGGCTGTTGAGAGCCTGCACACCGATCAGCAACGCGGTGGCCAGCCACAAACCGGTGAGCACGCTGAAAAACTGCACGGGATGGCGCCGCCAATGGCTGAGCAGCGCACGCAAGGTCCAATAAAAAATTGCCATTTCAGACAGCGCTCGCCGGCACGACACGACCACGCTGCAGTACCACCTGCCGGTCCAGGCGTGCGGCGATACGCGGGCTATGGGTGACCATCAACAAGCTGGTGGGGCTGTCACGCAGCAGGTCCAGCAGCAGTTGCAATACCTCGTCGCTGGTCGCTTCGTCCAGGTTGCCGGTGGGTTCGTCGGCCAATAGCAGGCCCGGCCGTGACGCCAATGCGCGCCCCACCGCGACCCGTTGCTGCTGGCCGCCGGAAAGCTGTTCCGGATAACGCTTGAGCAGATCGCCCAGGCCCAGACGCTCCACCAACTGTGCCTGCCAGTGCGGGTCAAACCGTCCTGCCAACCGCGCCTGGAACGCAAGGTTGTCCTCGACCCGCAGACTGCTGATCAGGTTGAACTGCTGGAACACTAGCCCAATCTCCGTGCGCCGCCAGTGGGCCAGCTGCGCTTCGCTGAGTTGATCGAGACGCCGCTCGCCGACCTGGATGCTGCCCCCCTCCACCCGATCCAACCCGGCCACCAGGTGCAGCAAGGTGCTCTTGCCACTGCCCGACTCACCCATCAACGCCAGGCTGCTGCGCTCGGCCAGGTGCAGATCCACACCGGCCAACACCGCCAACGGTCCCTGGGGGGTGGCATAGCTTTTGAACACACCTTGCACCTGCAGCATGACGACACTCGTTTGAGGGGGGGCAATCGAGAATAACGGCTGCCGATCCCGGTCATGCAAATTTTTCACATCGATTTCACCGACTGCCCACCCACCCCTCTTTAAATTACCGGTCAAGCGTCACTTGTCGGCAACTTGTTAGTTGTCAAGCTTCACAACTTTTTACATGCAAAATGTTCAGCGAAAAGACAGCCGCCGTGTGACAGCCTCTTGTTCCATTACCGGCATTCGCCCACACGTTGCGCCTAATTAATAGAACATTGCCAACACTACCATGGTGAATAAAGTGGTTGACCTTACCCTGACCAAACCGCGCTCGCGATGGGCCTTTATCAGGCGCCTGCGAAGACTGTGGCTGGGCTTGTTAGTGGTGTGTTTGCTGCTGGTCGCCAGCCTGCTTTGGCACGCATCGCCAAAGGACCTCGGTATCGGTAACCGCCTATTGACCTCCCACGTGCTGCCCCTCTGGCGTGACGGCGACCTGATCGTGCTGGTGCGTCATGAAGAGCGTTGCGACCGCTCGACCAACCCTTGCCTGGGCCCCGTGGAAGGCCTCACGATTCATGGCAGCCAACAGGCCGAAGAGCTCGGAAACGCCTTTAAATCATTGGGCATGGGCACAAGCGACGTACTTGCCAGCCCCACGATTCGCACTGCGCAGACCCTGCGTTTCATGTTCGGCAAAAACGAGTTGACCTCCGGCCAGCAGGCCGTCTGCGGCACGGCCATGGGCGAAGAATTGCTCAGTCATAAGGCCCCTGGACGCAATCTGGTGTTCGTCACCCACAGTGGCTGCATCGCCGACTTCGAAAAAGCCCAGGGTTTCCCCCATGCTGCGTTCCCCGAATACGGCAGCGCGTTGTTTGTGCAGACATTACCCAACGGTAAGTTCAAGATCCTGGGCATCGTCAATGGCCCGGACTGGCCCGCCGCATTGAAACAACTCTAGAAATATTCCTGTCCGTTTGTTCAGCAAAAAGACAGCCCTGTTCTGGCATGTTTAGTTGCGCCCTTTAACTAAGGACGTCATGAATATTTTCCGTCATTCAGTGAACATTGTGATTTGCTCTTCTATTACTTCATTACTTGAAATCCCTACAACTAAACGTCAGGGAGCGACGTTTGCATGACTCATTTAAAACCCCTGCCAGTCTTATTACTGGCCTTTGTCGCGTTTTACCTGTTGCCCCTGGGCCTGCACGGCTTATGGATCCCGGACGAAACCCGCTACGCCCAGATCAGCCAGGAAATGCTCCAGAGCGGCAACTGGGTAGCGCCGCATTTCATGGGCATCCGCTATTTCGAAAAACCCGCTGGCGGCTATTGGTTGATCGCCTTGGGCCAGGCGGTGTTCGGTCAGAACCTGTTCGGTGTGCGCATCGCCTCGGCCCTTACTTCCGCTTTAAGCGTGCTGCTGGCCTACTTGATCGCCCGCCGCCTGTGGAATGACCCGCGCAAAAGCTTCGCCTGCGCCCTGCTCTACCTGAGCTTCGGCCTGGTGGCCGGGCAAGCGGGCTATTCCAACCTGGATCCGCAATTCACCCTGTGGGTCAACCTGAGCCTGGTAGCCCTGTGGTTTGCCCTCGACAGCCACACAGTGCGCGGTCGTCTGTGGGCCTGGGCCGTCGTGGGCCTGGCCTGCGCCCTGGGTTTCCTGACCAAGGGGTTCCTGGCCTTGGCGCTGCCGGTGTTGATCGCCGTGCCTTACATGCTCTGGCAACGCCGCCTGGGCGAACTGCTGCGCTATGGCCCGCTGGCCATGCTGGTGTGTTTGCTGGTATGCCTGCCTTGGGCGTTGGCGATCCATCTGCAGGAACCGGACTTCTGGCGGTTCTTTTTCTGGAATGAACACATCCGCCGCTTCAGCGCCGACAATGCACAGCACGTGCGGCCGTGGTGGTTCTTCCTGCCGATCATCGCGGTGGCTTGCCTGCCCTGGGCTGGGTTGCTGCCGAGCACCCTGCGCAAGACCTGGCAGGAAAAGCGCCAGCCGGCGATCGCCTTCCTGGCCCTGTGGCTGTTGTTGCCGCTGGGTTTCTTCAGCCTGAGCAATGGCAAGCTGCCGACCTACATCATGCCGTGCCTGCTGCCCCTGGCCTTGTTGATGGGGCATACGCTGGTCGGCCTGATCAACCAGCATAAAGCCCGCACGATCTGCCTCAATGGCCTGCTCAACTTCGTGATCGGCATGGCGGCCATGATCGTGCTGATCTACCTGCAAATCGCCCGACCGCTGTACAGCAACAGCCATGCAGAAATGTTCAGCCTGTCCCTGGCGTTTATCGTGTTGCTGGGGTGGATCCTCACCAACCTGCTACAAGCTTTCCGCCCGCTGACGCTGTGGGCGATGCCGGCCCTGGGCATCGGCTTGCTGGTGATCCTGCTGCCGGCAAGCATGCCGGAGTGGATCGCGGACAACGAAATGCCCGACCAGTTTGTGCTCGAACACTTGGAAGAACTGCAACAGACCCAAGCCCTGCTGAGCAATGAACTGGGGAATGCCAGTGCCTTGGCCTGGCGCCTGAAACGCCCGGAAGTCGCGTTATATGACACCGAGGGCGAGCTGCGTTATGGCTTGCAGTACGCAGGGTCAGTGCATCGCAAAGTGGGGTTGGAAGACGTGCAGACCTGGCTCAAGGAAAAGCGCCAACACGGCTCGGTCGGCGTGCTGATGCGCGTCAACAGCACCAGTGAAATGCGCGAAGCCGGGCAACTGCCGCCGGGTGGCAAACGCTACTACAAGGGCTCCCTCGAACTGATCATCTACCCGCAATCGCTTTGATGTCAGCTTTCTGGAAGACCGAACGCGGCGCCCTGCTGCTGTTGCTGGGTGTCACCGCCCTGCTTCTCCTGGCCGGTTTGGGCGCGCGCGACCTGTGGGGCCCGGAGACCCGATGGGCGAACATCGCCTTGCAGATGCTGCAGAGCGGTGACTATTTCGATCCCTATCTCAAGGGCGCGCCCTATTACGACAAACCCCTGCCCTCCTACTGGCTGATCACTGCAAGTGCCCACTTGCTGGGTGGCCTCGGTCCCTGGTCACTGCGCTTGCCGTCCGTGATCGGCGCCTGGCTGAGCGTGTGGCTGGTCTACCTGATCGGCGAACAGCTACTACGCAAGGGCACCGGGCTGATTGCCGGCTGGATGCTCGCCACCACCTTCTACTTCCTGTTCTGGGCGCGCGTAGCCACGGCGGACGTGCTGACGGTGTGTGGCGTGCTGGCGGCGGTCTGGTGGTACTGGCGCGGGCCGGAGGACACGCGGTTCGGTCGCTATACCGTGTTCTTCCTGCTGCTGGCCGTGACATCGCTGTTCAAAGGGCTGATCGGTTTTGTGTTGCCCGGCCTGGTGCTGCTACCGCACCTGCTGGCTGAGCATCGCTACAAGCGCCACCTCAACCTGCGCCTGGTGTGTGCCTTGCTGATCGCTGCGGCGGTGTATGCCGTGCCCTTCGTGCTGTCCCATGTCTACGGCGCGCCCACCTATGGCGAAAGCGGCCTGGCGCTGGTGTTCCGCGAAAACGTGGTGCGGTTCTTCGATCCCTTCGACCACATGGGCCCGATCTACACCTACCTGATCTACCTGCCCGCCTACACCTTGCCCTGGGTGCCCTGCTGGCTGCTCGGTTTGTGGCTGGCGCTGCGGCACTGGCGCCAGACCCCGCCTAACGTGCGCTGGCTGGTATGGGGCCTCGGTCTATTGTTCGTGTTCTTTACCGCCAGCGGCAGCCGCCGCAGCTACTACGTACTGCCACTGGTGCCCTTCGCCCAATTGCTCGGCGCCTGGTGGGTCAGCGAACGCCTGCTGGCCAGGCCTGACAGCACGCCACGTTGGTTCAAGGGGTTCGCCATTGCCGCAACGCTGATGCTGTTGATACTCGGCGTGGTCTACCCCTGGAGCAACGGCAATGGCGGCGTGACGCGCTTTGCCGAGGACGTGCGAACCGAAGCGACGCAAAGCGCGCCGTGGGAGCAATGGCAACTCGTGCTGGTGGAAGCGGACAACAAAGTGCCGATGTACCTGCAAAACGGCGGCAAGCCGTTCTACTACGTGGCCGAAACCCAGGACTTCCCGCGCCAGGGCGATAGCGCGGCATTCCTGGCCTGGCTGGAAAAAACCAGCGGCAAGGCCTTCGATCCGCAACGCACGATCATTGTCGCGCAGTACTCCAGGGACGATCCCGCGCCACTGGCTTACCTAGGCAAGGATCATCGGGTGATTGGCACCCAGCCGGATAATGGCGAGCGCATTTTCCACGGGCGGGAGAATGGGAGCGTGGCGTTCATTCCCACGGTCCACTGAGCATCAGGGGTGTTTGTTTTTCCCTGGGGTCGGGACGTCGATGGGCGCAACGCTGCTGGTCAACCCCGCCACCTGCTCCTGCACCGCCCGCCCCTCCGCGCGATTGCGGATAAACCCAGCACGGGTAAACCGCTCCAGGAACGGCACCGGCAGGGTCTTGTCCGGTATCACTGCCGGCTGCTCGGCCACATCACCGAACAGGGTATACGCGGCACTTGGCAAGTGCCGGGTGTTGAGGTCACTGGTCAGCCGTCCTTCCTGCAACACAATCGCGCGGTTGGTGACCCGTTGCAGGTCGGACAGACGCTGGGAAATGTAGAGGATCGCCACGCCCCGTGCGCGCTGGCTATCGATCAGGCCAAGCAGGCGTTCGGCGTCGGTTTCCGACAGGGCGGCGGTGGGTTCGTCGAGGATCAGGAATCGGGGTTTCTGGGCAAAGGCGCGGGCCAGCACCAGCAGTTGGCGGTCCGCCTGGCCGAGGCGTTCGACCGGGTGTTGCAGCGGCAGGTCCAGGCCCAGCCCGGCAGAGATGGCTTCGGCACGTTGCAGCAGGTTTTTGCGGTTGAGCAAGAAGTCGGCATCGGGTTGACCCAGTTCATCGAGCAGCAGGTTCTCGGCCACACTCAGGCCGGGGGCGATCCCATCGTCGGGACGTTGGTGCACCGCCACGATGCCGACCCGGCGCGCCGACAACGGTGAGGTGAAACGTTGGCGCTGGCCATCGACCCACAGTTCACCGGCGTCCGGCGCCAGGGTGCCGCTGAGGATCTTTACCAGGGTCGATTTGCCCGCCCCCGTGGCGCCGAGCAACGCCACGCCTTCGCCCGGATAAATATCCAGGCTGACCTGATCCAGCGCCCGTTGGGCACCAAAGGTTTTGCACAGGCCAAGCAGGCGAATCAGGAATTCGGGGGCAACGGGGTTGCTCATGGCTCATCTCTAAGGCGGAACGATGACTCATTACAACGCTCTACGGCGCTGATTTATTCCGAACAACAATGAGTTATGTCCCGAATTAAATGCATTACCTCATGAACAATCCAATAGCTGAATCGCATAGCCAAAATCTTTTGAGTTATAAGGCGCTTGTCAGCAGTTGGATGAATGCTTTCAGCAGGGCAACCCTGAATCCCATGGGGGCTGCGGTTGAGTTGTGAGCGGTAGGATTGGCGGCATTTGGTCATGGTTTGTAAAGGGCCAGCAAGGCGTGTCGCTTTTAATTGCAGGACGTTTCCTAGGCAATCCTCGCCGCCTTGTGCCTGCTGGGGTCGGTGGCTAGTCTTCGCTCCGTCACTGCCAATTCAGTGATCGGGTTTAGTCGCCCGGAATGACACAAGGCGCATAGTCACCGTAGTTTTATGGTGGCTGTGCGCAGGGCACCTTCGGGTGCGCCGGATTTCCTTGTGGCCGGTCGACTAACCTGCGTACAGCCACCACCCATCGTTTAGTCGCGACAGGTGTTAGCTCCTATTTACAAAAGGAACTACACCATGAACAAAGCCCTACCCGACCCACCCTGTGACCCCGCCAAAGACCGCGCCGCCTTCAACCGCGCCATTGACCATTACCTGCCTTCACAGGGTTTCCACGCCATCAACGAAGACCTCAGCTTCGAAGACGCCCTGCTCTACACCGCCAGTTTGCTCGACAGCGCTTCAGCGACTGCATTGGATTGCGGCGCGCTGCTGCCCAGCCCCGAGCGGGCCAAGATCCTGGCGGTGTGGCATTTACTCGAAATTGCCAAAACGACGGTGGATCGCTCCATCGCATGCTTGAAACCGTCGCCTACCCCTGCCTGAACGCGATCAGAAAATGTAGGAGCTGGCTTGCCGGCGATGGTCGTTAACGATGACGTGGGGTATCTGGATGAACGCGGCGTCCTCACGTTTTTCGCCGCCAAGCCGGCTCCTACAGAAAACGAAAAGCGTACCCACGATGCGAAGCGAGTCGCTCTTGATCTTGCTCTGAGGCGCCCCGTCAAACACGCTGGCCGAACGCAGGCTTGAATCCGTGGGTAACCCGGCAGGACGCCGGGTTAGCCGCGCTGGGCCAAGGATGGCCCATCGCGGCGGCCCACGGATTCAAGCCGGAGTGAGGGCACACCGAGCCTAGGCGAGGTGCCGAGTGTTGGGGCAAGAGCGTTTTGCTTACTTTGCCGCTTTTGCAAAGTGAGCCGCCGTAAGGGCGGAACCCTAAGTAGCCATAACCTAAATAACGGATATGTACTCAATCAAAACCCCACCCCCTGCAACGGCAACTCATAAGACTTCTTAACCGTCCGAACCACCAAAGTAGAAGAATAAGTCCGAATCGGAATATCCCGATAAGTCTCCAAAAACCGATAGATATACTCGGTATACTCCGCAGCATCCCGAAACTTCGCCACCATCACAAAATCAAACTCCCCCGTCATCAAGTAACAATCCTGAATCTCCGGATGACCAGAAAGTATGTGCTGCATCCTGCGATCAATATCATTGCTATCCCTATCCAACTTGATCAGAAAAAACGCCGTCACCTGGATCCCCAACTTGCGCTCATCCAAGACCGCCACTTTCGCCTTGATAATCCCCGCGCTCTCCATGCGGCGAATCCGCCGGTAACAACTGGTGGACGACAGCCCCACACTGTCGCTCAACAACTCCAGGCTCTGGTCGCAATCCTTTTGCAACTTGCCCAGGATTTTCAAATCCATGGCGTCTGTCATCGGTTCCAAATCGTCCTTGAAAATTGCAATGAATCCGTCGCAATGACGGGCCAATTTGCACAAATCCTGCGCAGTGGCTAGTTAACATCGATTCAGCTTAGCAGCCCGGCCAACACCTGGCCTTACGGCGGCATGAGAGGGATCTTATGATAGTCGCGAAACCGACATGGACCGCTGATATCCAAGGACTTTTCAGCGCTCCCTACTGGATACCCGTCAGCCAGCGCGCCGCCGTTGCGGCCACCTGGATCGGCTGCATGAATGCCTACGACGTGTTCCTGGAAGACCCGGCGTCGGTCAAGACCTGGTCGGAGACCATCTACCAGCACCTCGCGTCGCGTAACATGCCGCTGACCACCGACCAGCAGCAATTCTGGCCGATCGATGCCTTGGAAACCTTCCGCCTGTGGGTCAACCAGGGTTGGCGGCTGGACAGCATCTCGCCCTTCGACCCGGCCGAACGCATCCCACCACCGGCGTTGCCGCACCCGGTCAAGCGCGTACGCCAGGACATCCGCTCGCTGAGCGTCGACGAACTGAACCTGTACCGCGCCAAGCTGGATGACGTGATGCACATCGGCGACCCCGACAGCGGTTCGCCCTGGCAGCGTTACGCCTACATCCATACCAACTGGTGCCTGCATTACCAGGAAGCCTTCGCCCTGTGGCATCGCGCCTACCTGCTATACCTGGAAGCGTTGATCGAGTGCGCGATCCCTTACTGGGACTGGATGGCCGTGGACGCCAGTATCGACGGCAGCCCCCAGGCCGGCCTGCCCCAAGCGTTCCTCGATGAAACCTATGTGCACCCGCACACCGGTGAAGTGCGGCGTAACCCATTGCGGTATGCGGCGGCCAAGGACGGCTGTTCCAAGGTGTGCGCCACCGCGCCGGTCGGCGACGTGGATTGCCTGTATGTGCAGCGCAACCCGCTGTTCTATACCCAGGGCGAGGCCTTTCGTTTCGAGCGCACCCAACTGTATGGCATGAGCCGGATCTTTCAGCAGCAGGTGGTCGATGCGCTGGCGTTCACCACGTTCAGCCAGCCGCAAGGCGTGCCGGGCTACCCCTGGGCGAACATCACCAGCTTCGACCCGCCGCAACCGAATGACCTGTACCCCAACCGCGCGCTGAATTTCGACGGGCTTTACGAGCAGCCCCACGATAACTATCACGGCTGGATCGGCGGTGACATGGCCGATAACGCCTACACCGCGTTCGACCCAGTGTTCTGCTCGTATCACGCCAATATCGACCGCATGCTCGAAGTCTGGATCCGCGCCAACCCGGCGGCGCAGTACACCACCCAATGCCTGTTGCAGCCGTTCGCTGGCCATCAGGCCGACGAGGTGAGCTTCACCAGCGCCGATGCCTGGCGCTACACCACCCTCGGCGACATGGCCCAGGACAGCCGGCACATCGGCTACGACTACGGCACCCCGGTGGCCCCGCAGTTTGGCGCGGCGAAAACTGCGTGCTGCCATCAGAAACCGACTGCCGTCACCGGCCCCTGGGTGGTGTTCGACCATGTGCGCTGCACCCACGACACCTACCTGATCGACGTCTTCCTCAATCAACCCGACGCCACGGCGCAACATGCGAATGCCGACAACCCGCATTACGTCGGGCGCTTCAGCCGCATCGGCATGGGCCTGGTGGATGACAAGGGGCGCTGCATCACCCAAGGCGTTTCCCGCGCCCTGAACGCCGCGCGCAACGTCAAGGCGCTGAACCTCAAACCGACCGATACAGCGCAGTTATCGCTGATCGTGACCCATCCCGATACTGGCCAGGTGTTGACGCCCGATGCGTACGCGCCCCTGCCTGGCTTTATCGCCCAACTGGTGTGGGACGACCCACGCCAAACCTCTGCCGGGCCCGCTCCGGGCACCGGTTGCTGCTCCACCAACATCAATGCTGGAGAACCAACATGAGCACGCCCTTCACCCAATTCACCTCCCCCGCCGAACAAGCCCCCAAGGACTACAACAAGCTGGGCCTGGAGAACCAACTGCCCACCTTCGAAACCAACTGGAACAACAACGTCACCGGCTGGACCCAGATGTCGGTGATCGGCAACCCCTGGTCCAACCTCAACGACGCACCACGCTCGGGCTACTACAACCCGATCGAAAGCGGCTACGGCACGCAGACGCCAGTGACCATCACCTGGCAGCCCTTCCCCAATCGGCTGTGGACGTTTTTCTACAACAACGGCGCCGCCGTGGTCCCGCAACTGGGCGGCAAGGCCATGACCCTGGACCAAGTGATGCAGTTGACCGACCACGGCCAGATCACCCTCAACAACACCCTCTATTCGCTGTACCCGGCCCCCAAGGCGACCCAACTGCAAATCCCCAGCGTGCTGTGCAAGTCCATCAACTGGAACGGCCCTTACGCCGACTTTTCACCCTCAGGCCCACGGGGCTGGCTGGATGAATACTGCGAGTGGTCAATCACCCGCGATCCCGACGGCAACATGCGCAGCATCATGTTCACCAGCGAGAACCCGGCGTATTTCCTGACCATGTGGAACATCGACCCGCAGGCCGTGCTGGGGTTGTACAAAGCCTATGTCGACCCACAGGTGAAGATCGAAGACCTGTACCTGCGCTACACCGCCAACGGCCCGACCGGCAAGGCCGGTGATCCGGTGCTTGACCCCACCACCGGCCAGCCCGCCTACGACACCGTGAACAAATGGAACAGCGGCACCGTGCGCATTCCGGGTGTGTCAGGCGGCGCGATGCACCTGACCTCAGGCCCCAATACCTTGAGTGCCGAGATCTACCTGGCGGCAGCGGCCACCATCCTGCGGCCGATCAAAAGCAGCGGCAACCAACAGAACCTGATCTGCTGCGCCCAGTACGGGCAGAACTACCGTAACTCCGATCCGCATATCGGTTTCTCCGCCAACCAGGAAGCCGTCAAAGCCCTGATTTCCTTGACCAACCCCATCGGTCTGTACCTGCAACAACCGAAGTCCTTCAGCACCTGGAAAGGCCCGCAAGGCCAGGATGTGAGCAGCTACTGGCGCATCACCCGTGGCACTGCCGGCACCGGGCCGAACAACTCCGACCAGATCCTGCAGGCCGTCTTCGAAGTGCCGCAAAGCGCGGGGTTCTCGATCAACGACATCACCATCGGTGGCACGCCGATCGACTACGTGTGGGTGATCGCCAACGAGCTGAATGTGGCCCTGAGCGTAACCCCGGCGCCACTCACCGCCACGCCCCAAGAGTGCGATTGCGTGGCAGCCAACAACACCGATGCGCAACCCTGGCCTGTGCAATTGCTGCCGATTGATCTGTTCTACGGCCAGTCCCCCAGCGACTTGCCAGCCAGTTTTGCACCCGGCAGCTCGGGCCAGTTCGTGCTGGTGGTGCAAGGCGCTGACCCTAGCACCACGGCGGCAGATGCGCGGGTGCAGTTTTCCAACCCTGGGATCACGGCTCAGGTCACGAAATTCCTGCCGGATGCCTCGGCGATTCCAGGGCAGACCGACAGCGGCGGCACCCAGGGCTACATCATGACCGTCACCGTCAGCAGCAACGCAGCGCCGGGGCTGGTTAGCGTGCGTGCGCTGAACCCCAGTGAAGCGGCCAACCCCAGCGCCACGCAGCATCCGTGGGAAAGCGGCCTGGCGCTGGTGCCTGTCGCCTGAGTACCGCTTGGCCGCCCATGCCTGGCGTGGGCGGTCGCCTCTTGAGTCTTGAGCAAGGAATGCGATCATGAACGGATGGCTTCGCCCGCTGCGCCGGGCACGCTTGAGTGTGTTGTGCTGGATCATCTGCGCCCTTCTTCCCCTGCTGGGCACCACGCCGGCCAATGCGGCCTCGGACGCCCAGAGCTGCGTCAGCCAACTGGTGTTCGATCCCACCAGCGGCGGCTTCCTGCCGGTAAACAACTTCGGCACCGAGCAGGACTTTCTCAACTGTTTCGGCTGGCAGTTGTTCATCGCCATGAACTGGCCGGTCAACCCCGGCTGGCCAGCCAACCCGAGCCTGGCCGGTGAGCCGGACACGCAAAGCACCGCGGCCCAGTTCGGCGTGCCGCCAACGCCCGGCCAGCCCATGAGCAATGCCCCGGTGTGGGCCAGCTACAAGGACGCCAGCGATATCTTCCTGCCCGGCGCTCCCAAGCCCTCCGGTTGGGGCGTGGAAACCCTGGTGCCGTCCAATTGCACCGCCACCGGCAACCTCAAGGCGTTTTCCACGGGCGCGCGTAAATTCATCACGGCCACGTCGGAAAGCGCGATCAACCGCAAGCACCGCTTCCACTTGTCCAGCGGTACCCAGGTGACGCTGCCGGATTCGATCATGGAAGCTTCCGGCGGCTGGCTCACGGACCAGTCGGGCAACCTGGTGTTTTTCGAGCGCAAGGTCGGCAAGGCCGAGTTTGATTACATCGTCGATAACGGGCTGTACGACGCCGCCAACCAACTGATCGTGGCGCAGAACAGCGACAACCGGCACCCCGCCGGCCTGTCACTGCCCGCAGGCAAACTGGTGCGCGAGCTGCCGGCCCAGGCGCTGCCCCAGGAAGAACTCGGCGCCCTGGAACTCAAGGCAGCCTGGCGCGTGCTCACCAACAAACCCGAGCTGTACGGGCGTTACCTGACCACCGTCGCCTGGCTGCAGCGCCCCGACACGCTGCAATGCACCCAGGAAGTGGTGGGTCTGGTGGGCCTGCATATCATCAACAAGACCCAGACCCAGCCGAACTTCATCTGGACCACCTTCGAGCAGGTCGACAACGTGCCGGACAACGGCACAGCAGCGCCCCAGGGCTACAGTTTCAACAATCCGGCCTGCACGGGTGATGCCTGCACGCCCAACGTCGCACGGGTGCAGTGCGATGCCACCCACACGCCGCCCAACTGCACGCCCCTTGATCAGCCAGTGCAGGCCACTCGGGTCAATGCCACGCCCCAGGACCTGCAGGTGCTGAACACGGCGGTGCAGCAGACTTTCGCCCAGAAAACCCAGGGCCAATCAGTGTTCCAGTACTACAAACTAGTGAATGTGCTGTGGTCCAAGACGCCCAACGCGCCCAACGATCCCGGCCCTGGACCCAACGTGCAGGTGCCGCTGTCCTATGGGCCGTTTGTCAGCGACCAGAGTGTCGTCGTCGCCAACACTACGATGGAAACCTACGTGCAGACAGATAACTGCAACGACTGCCACCAGTACGCGGCGATTGCCGGCGGGTCCAAACTGGCGTCGGATTTCTCCTTTCTGTTTGGCAATGCCGACTCGGCGAAGAACACGCGCCTGATCAAACGCATCGAGGCGTTCAAGACCCTCAAGGACAACCCGTAGCCGAGGCAAAAAAAGGGGGCGATCAGTGATCGCCCCGAACAGTACAACGAGAGGTCCTTTCCAAAGTCTTACAGGCTGATCTGCTTGCGCTCCTCATCCGTCAGCCGCGCCCGCGCCTGTTCACTCAGCGGCCCCGCGCCCAGTACCTGCACAGGGCTGTCGGGGTTGTAGCCGGAGGTTTTCTGCGCTGGCGCAGGTTCCTGTGGCAACGGCTCGCTGCCCAGGCTCAACACCTCAACCGTCATGATCGACGGCCGGCCCTGCTTGGACGCCGCCTGCTGGCTGCGCGCCGCGTCTTCCGCGGCCTGGGACGCCGCCGCCCCGGCCGCGCTGGCCGATGTCATGGCGTTGGTGTTGACCGCGGCAGACACCGGCACCCCGGACGACTTGCCCTGGCTCTGGATGTTCGCTGCGTTCACCACGCGCAAGGCGGCGATGTTGACGTTGCCCGACACACGAATGCCCGCCTCGCCCGCATCGATGGTACCCAATGGCGCAATCAGGTCGATGTCCCCTGCCGGCACTTCCGGAATCGGGTTGAGCGTGGCGATCCCCGCACCGGTACTCGGCACCGACGGCGACAGGCCCACATTGCCCCAGTTGTCATAGACACGCTTGGGCGGCGTGTACACCACAGTGGTCTTGGAGCCGCGACCGGCGTTGATGTCACCCTCGCTGGTCCAGCCCATGATCGAACCACCGAAGGTGGTCATGATGCGGCTCTGGCCGAGCAGAATGCTGCCCATGGAATACAGCTGGATATCCCCCGCACCTTGAGTGATCACACCCGCCGTCGACGGTGGCGCCTCGCCCTCGATGCCGAAGGTCTGGCTGCCGCCTGGGGTGAGCATCTGGATCGAGCCACCGAAATTGGTGTGCACGCCCGAGCCGCCGAACAGTGTGATGTCGCCTTTGTAGGTAATCGGGTTGCCGGCCACGTCCTTGTCGGGGAACAGCGCCGCAATGGCGGCGCGGCCACGCAGGTAGCTGCCCTGGCGCACACTGCCGTCGGTGTTGTACTCGCGCCCTGCGGCCTTGAGTTCGGCAAAGTACAGGTTGCGGGCAAACACCCGTTGCTGCTCGGCGGGCAGCGCCGCGTAGTAGGTGCGTGCCTGCTCGGTATCGCCGACAAAACCGAAGCGTTCGGCGAGCCAGGTGACCAGCTCGTTTTCGTACGTCTTGGCGACCTTATTGCCCTGAATCGACTCGCCAGGCTGCGCCAGGTTGGCGGGGTTCAGGTACGCCTCGACGAAGCGCAGGTAATCCGGCCCATGGGGGCCGACGCCCGCCTGCATGACGATGCTTGCCCCAGGACGGTTGTCCCCGGCCAACAAGGGCCCGAGGCTGGTCACGCTGGACTCGCCCAACGCCCCGGAACCGGTCAGGAGGATATTGCGCCCCGCCGACAGCTCCAGCAGGCCGGGGCCGGCGACCTGGAAGTTGCTGTAGAGAATGTCGCGGCCGGCGGACACCACGGAGATGTCGTTGGGGTTGTTGTGGATGATCAAGTTGTCCTGGGTGCGAATGTCCGCAACAGCCGTCGATTCCTGACCGAAGCGCCGACCGCTGCTGACGATATCCCGCCCCGCCATCATCCATACCGGTCCATTGCCCTCATACCAGGTCTGGCCTTCATGCAAGCTGCCCGCCGCTGTACTGAAGACAAACGTGCGACCACTGCTGACGCCGACCAGATCGCCGTCTATTGCGTAAAAACGCGCAGGCTCAGCATTGCCATCGGGTGACAGCCCAGCCGTACCCGGCCCGAACACAAACAACGGCTGGCTGCCCGAGTTGCCGTTGGCCGACAGGTTGCTTGCCTTCACCGCGTTGCCGATGCGGCCCTGATACGCCGGATGCCAAGGGGTCGCCATGGTGCTTTGGACTGTCCCGGATTGGCTGACGGTCATGCCACCGGCGTAGATCGAATCCTGGGCCAGGAACTGCAACTGGCCATTCTCGCCGGGCGCCAACAGCAGTGGGTAAGTGTAGTTGTCGTCGCCATTGGCCTGCGTCTCTGCCGCCTTACCGTAATACAGACTGCCGCCGGCAGCCGTGGCCCTGACGATCGATGGATAGACCACCGCCAGGTCGGCCGTCGCGTCGGATCGGCTGAAGGGCGTGAGGTTGCCGCCCAAGGAAAACAGGTCGATCGACGTGCCCTGGGTCCACAGTGTGAACCAACTGGTACCGGTGCCCTGCTCCCCCCCCTGAACGAAGGGTGACAGATGGGAGAGCACGACCCGCCCAGGGTCTTCGACGTTCTGCACCACCAGGTCACCCAGGGTCTGCAGATTGAACGTCGCATCCCCCGGCACCAGGGTCATTCCACCGCGAGCCGCCCCACGGGTCGCGACCAGTGGATCGTAGGCACGGGTTTCGCCGGGGCTCTGGAACCTGGCGATACTGCCGTACATCATGTCGACACTGCCCACGGTGGCGCTGCGAAATTGCACGTCACCTCGCAAGTTGACCAGTACACCATCACGATGATCGGCGGTGCCGGCAACGCTGGCCGGGTTCAGTGCCCCCCCAATGCGCACGCGCAGATCGCCGCCACCGGTCAACTGCAGGCTGCCATCGCTGGCGACCCGGCCCGTACTGCCCACGGCCAGCACCAGGCCCTGGCTATGCGGGTTCGCCTCGACATGGCTCGTGCTGTAGCCCAGCGTGTTCAATACACCGGCATCGCCGCCGACGTTGACATCCACGTTGCCGCCGCCAAGGGCGCCGAAGCCGGTAAAGCCGAGCATCTTGTCCGCCGCCGTTGTTGCGGTGTAGCTGCCGAAATTGATCCACCAGGCCGTCGGTTGAGATTGCCCGCCCGTCGCCACGTCGCTGCTGCCCTGGCGCCACAGCCAATTGCCGACGGCAGCGGAGTCCACCCCGGCATCCTTGGGGTTGGGTCGCGCAGGGCTCAACGCGGTGAGGCTGGTGATATGACCGGTCAGGTCCCCTCCGACATTCAGCGTCAGGTTGCCCCCTGCCTCCGGGTACCACGCCCGATACAGGCTGGTGGGCGAGCCGTTGACGAACTTTTCAAAGAAGCTGCCTGTATCGCTCAGCACCGTTTTACTGGAGGGATCAGCGCCTGTCGGCGTCGCCTTGGGCAGGTTGTAAGGGTCGCCGGCAAAGGTACCGATCGAGGAGGTGCCGGCCGTGTAGACGCCGTACAACGAATCCATGCTCAGGTTGCCCGCACTCAACAATTCCAGGTCGCCGGTGCCAGTGCGGATGACGCTGAATCGCGTGCTGGAAGGTGTGGCGGCGTACTCCTTGTCCGCCTTCAGCAGGCAGAACTCAGGCGCACTGCCGCACACCTCAGCCACAGTCGGGTATTCAATGCTCTGGAAAAACGCATCGGTCATCTCGGTATTAACGACCACAGTGATGCCTTGACTTGCCAACTGATCAACAGCGTACTGGGTGAATACATACGTCACCTTGGGCTTGCAGTAATCCGGTGTTGCGGCACAGAAGTCCTCGATTGAACCCAACTCGAAGCGGTCGAGTACCGCCTGATCAATCGGGTCGCCTTCCTTGACGACCACACCGGCAAAGCCCATATCAATGACTGCCTGGGCGGTCCAGGTCTGCACACCTTTGGCCGGCATCTCTTTGGCAAACATGCCGTAGTGGTTATCCGCCAAGTGGATGTCACCACTGCGCGGGTGGGCTTGCAGGATACGGCTGTCAGCCGCCTCGGTATCGGCGCCCGCCACCAGGCGCAACGACCACGATTGAGTGCCTTCGGCCAGCATCGGCGAGATCGCCCACACCTGGCCGGCGCCGCCGGAAACCCCGACGCGCAGTTGCACCGACGTCGCCCCGTTGGGCAGCTTCACATCGGTGCCGGCGGGGATCAGCCCGCCCTTCGGCAGGGCTTTGGTGCCGCTTAGCAAGACGATGTTATTGCTCAGCGTTGCGCCGTGCACGGTGGGCAGCGGCACGCCTTTGGGCCAGATCATGGCTTGCAGGCGGGTGCCCTCGGTCAACAGCGTGCCGGCGCCCAGTTGCGTGCCCGCCACCAGGGTTTGCGCCTGGCTGAGCAAGGTGCCGGCGGCGAACAGCAGGTTGCCGCCAGCATCGCGCACGTCAGCCGACAACACGCTGCCGGCGGGCAGCACCAGGTCTTGGGCCAATGTCGCGGCTACCGGCAAGCGCGTGCCGGCCGCCACGGTCAAACCTTTGATCGGCAGGTCGTAGTTAAGCGTGGCGCCCGCCGGGAAGGCAGTGCCGTCCGCCAGGGTCACGCCATTGCCCGGCACCACGATATTCCCGCCACTGAAATCGACACCCGGCAACAGCACCCAGCCTTTGTCATCCTCGGACACCGGCGGCTTGGCGAAACCGTCGTTGATGCTGCCGTAGATGTTCAGGTCGCCGCCGGCGCGCAGGGTCAGGCTGCCGGACTCGCCGCTGCCATACACCGCGTTGTTCTTCTGGCTGTTGGGGTTGAGGCTGGCGTAGCGATAGCCGGACAGGTCCAGATCGCCTTGCACCACTAGGTCGCCGTCCGGGGTCTTGCTGACGATTTCCACGCCTGGGCGCAGGTGGAAGGCATCGGCATACGTGGCGTTGTTCAACCCGGCGAGTTTGTTTTGCAACAGATCGTTATTGAGCCGCGCGGCATTGATAAAAGCCTCGCTCAAGGCGTGCTTGCCATCCAGGTAACCCTGGGTGATCTCCTGATACGGCCTGCCGCTGGCGGTCGGGTCGGTTTTCTCCGGGGCATCGTCGTAAGTGGCCATGCCGTTGAGGGTAATCGAGCGCGCGCCGTGGATAGTCAGGCGCCCGCTGGCGTCGATATTGATGTCATTGCTACTGCCGTCCGGGTTGAACAACCGTGGTGCGTTCAGCTCCAGGGTGCCGCGATTGCGCCCATCATTGCCGGTCGCGCCGTCGGTGCCGTGGCGCAGGTCGATGCGCACGCCATCGGCCAGGGTCAGTTGGCCGGTGCCGGAACCCAATACCACCATGGCGCGGTTCGGCGCGTCGATGATCTTGCCGTAGCTGTCCACGCGCAGCTTGCTGCCATGGGCGTCGAGTACCGCCGTGCTGTCCAGGGTCAGGCCATTTTTGCCGGCCAGGTTGATGCTGCCGACCCGCTCGCCGCTGGCGTCCACCAGGCCATTGACGCGCAGGCTGCCATTGTCCACCGACACGCTGATGGTGCCGGCCTTGAGCCCGTTGCCGATGGTCAGGTCACCCTGCTTGAGCTGGAAGCTGCGGGCGCCGAACACTTCGCCCTGGTTGAGGCGCTGGTTGAGGTCGGCGAACTGTTGGTCGAGGGCGCCGCTGCTGCCCAGGCGTTGCGCCTGGATTTCCACGGTGCCGGCCTGGTATGGCATTGAAGTGCCGCCGGCCAGGTAGTGGCCGCTGCTGCTGCCGAGGATTTTGCCTTGCAGGTCGACGATGCCCCCGGCCGCATCCGTTGCCACAGCGCGCAGTTTGCCGGCCTGGTTGTTCTTCGCGGACAGGTCGATGGTCGACCCCGCCGCCTGCAGGATATTGCCGCTGCGGCTGTCCAACAGCACATCGCCGCCCCAACCGTATTGGGTCACGTCGTTGAAGGGAATGGCGCGACCGGCCACGTCGATCAACGCGTCATCGGTCAACACCACATCGCCACCCGCGCTGAGGCTGACTTTGCCGCTGGGCAACACCACCGCACTGGCCAGCCGAATGCTGTCGCCGTGCAGGGAAAGTTCGGCACCTTGGCCACTGGCCGCGCCACGCGGGCCGGCGGACGCGCCGATGTCGATCGCACCGCCCGCCTTGATCACGTTCACAGAGCCGGCTTCACCGGTCATCAACGGCGTGCGGATAGTCAGGTTGCCGCCGCTGTACTGAAAGCCGCTGACCGGGTCATAGGCGCCCTGGCTCTGGTACACCGACAGGCTGCCCTTATGGTTGGCCGTGATGCGCTCGCTGGCGTTCAGATTGACGTTGGCAAAGCCCAGGGCCAGGCGGTCGAAGCTTTTCACGTTGCTCGGCTGGCCAAAGGCGCCATAACCGAACTCGATCCGCTCGGCGTTGACATCCAGGCGCCCACTGCCGCTGCCAGCGCCACCCGCCACCACCGCGCCCGGCGCCGTGATCGCGCCCAGCCAGATCAGGTTGGCGGTGTGGATCGTCGCCACGTCGTTGGCACCACCGGCACCGTACAGGGCCGGGGTGGACAGCATCAGGTTGCTCAGCAGCGATTTGCCGGTGAGCGGGTCATAGGTGTCGAGTACCGCATTACCGTAGAAGTTGAAGCCGTCGCGGGCCGAGAGCTGCAGGGTTTCCAGGGCCGGGGCGCCGAACTGCGTATCGCCACGCAGCAATCGATCAAGCAGCGCCTGGCTGAGCGTCAGCCCGGCCGGCAAGCGATTCGCCGCCGCCGCTGCGGCCAGGGCGTCGGCGCTGCCCAGGTTGATGGTGCTCACGCCCAGGTTCAGGTGACGGGTGCCGTAACGCACCTGGTCGCCAAGTTGAAAGGTGCTGTCGGTCAGGGCCACGATGCTGCCGTTGGAGTACAGCCCGGTCTGGCCACTGCACGCACCACTGCTGCAGGCACCGATGTTGATCCCCTGGCTGATCACACTGCCCACCTTGGGTGCACTGATCACGTTGAGCAGGCCATTGGACACCGCCAGCATGTTGGCCACCTGGTAGATATAGCCGTCGCGGGCATCGTAGCTGGCATTACCGCGCCCCAGTGTATTGATCGAAGCACCCTGCTCCACGACGATCGAGCCGGTATCACTCACCAGGAACACTTCCGGCGCGGCAAGGGTTGCGCCATTGCGCAAGGTCACGTTGCTTTGCGCGCGATTGACCCCGCCCGCCAGGTAAATGAAGTTCCCGGACTGGCCGTACTCCACAGCCGTCATCCCACCGACCATCAGCCGCGAAGCCCCCAATGCATTCAGGCTATCGGCGTTGAAGGTGATGCCGGCGAACCCGGCTGTCGCCGCTTGTCCTGCGCCAACCACTTCGATCCCTTGCTGACTGCGGTCGATGACTGCCACCGTGCCGCCATACCCACCCGATGCCGCGCCAAAGCGCCCGATACCCTGGAACGAGAAGGCCTCGGCGCCGTCGCCCGGACGCAGGGCCAGTTTCAAGGTTTTCGCGTCGGCCTCCAGCATCGGCCGTGGCACGCCCAACCTGGCCGCATCGGCCCTGGCGAATTGGGCGTAACTGGTTTCGTTGTATTGGGAATAGCGCCGCAGGGTATCGGCCGAGGTCAGGATCAATTGGCTGGCTACGCTGTTGCTGATCCCGGTATGGGCAATCGACAGGTGCCCGGCAGTGGCCCACGAACCGTTGCCCATCAAGGTGGTCGCGGTGCCGCTGCCCAGCCCGGCCAGGCCGTTGATTTCGACGCGGAAGGCGCCTGGCATCAACGCGTAGGTCGACGGCATCAGCGTGTACGTGCCCGCCGGCAACCCCGGCACACCGGCGCCGATGGTGATCTGCTGACCAACCAATGGCGTCACGGCCCCGCCCTCCGCCGCGACCGGCGCGGCACCCGGCTGTATCCCCGGCACAATGGCATAGATCGGGTTGGTGGAGAGTCCCGGCAGCACGAACCCGCCATTGGCGCCAAACTGCACCAACGGGCTGTAGCGCGCATCCGTGGAACCACCGCGCCCGGAAACAAAGCCGGCGCCCAACAGATCGCCTCCGCCGGACAAGTCCAGGGTGGCGTCCGGCAACACGCTGATCGACTTGCCACCCAGCACGACGCCGACATTCAGGTCAACTTCACGGGAGGGCAGCCCTCCCTGACCGATAAATTTTACCGTTTTACCGTTGTACTTGTAGACCTGGCCATCCAGCGTTCCGCCATAAGGCAGCATCAACCCCTTGCCACTCACCGAGGTCAGGCTGCCGGGCAGCAATTGCACCACGCTGCTGCCCATGCTGCCGATATCGATCAACCCCAAGGGGGCGCGCACCACGCCCCCTTGGCGCACGGTGGCCGCGCCCAGTTGCAGGCGGCCGAACGCCGAATACGGGATAGGCGCATCGGCACTGCCCACGCGGCCGATGGTCAGCGTACGCAAGCGGTCAAAGTCCAAGTCAAGGGAGGTGGTGGTCGACTGCCCAAGATAGCCGGCGATGACGCGCGCACTGACTTCACTGGCCGGGTACAGCTGCGCGGCGCGCAAGGTCATATCGCCCTGCGTCAGCAACTGCGTGCTGACACCGGTAATGATGTCGTTCTCGGCCGCACCCGCGAGAAAACGCAGGTCGCCCTGGCTGGTCAGGTTGACCTGATCGAACCCGCGACGCTCAAGGCTGGCCTGGCTGTTATCTGCCCGGAACAGACTGCTACGGTTACCGAAGATGACATTGCCACGCACGTCGATCAGGCTGCCGGATGCATTGAATTGCGCCTCGGTTGCCCGCTGGGACGGGGCCGGCAGCACCGGTATCGGTCGCACATAGAGGTCCTTGCCCGTCTCTTCAGGCGCGAGGAACCCCGCCAGCAGCAAATACGGTGCCGACAGATTGATGCGCGAGTTGCCCGCTGCGGTTTCGCTGAGGCCGTAACCACGGCTGTACAGGCGCAGGCTCTGGCCCATGTTCAAGGTCACGTCGCCATCAACGCTCAACAGGCCGTTGCTCATCAGCGCCAGGTTATCGAAACCACCCGCGCTGATTTGATCCACACCCAACCGAGCATGCCCGTACTCCAGACTGGCGGCGGCATCTTCTGCGGTGCCGGCCAGCGCCGTCGGCTGATACACCTGACCCAACACCAGTTCACGCACCTTGAGGACGCGGTCAGTGACGGACGCCTTCTGGTAATACGGGGTGTCCAACGCCACATTGAGACTGCCGCCCGCCGCACCAGCGCCACCGGCCCTGGCGACAAAACTGCCGTCCAGGTACAGGCCATTATTCGACGCCAGCGTGATGCTGCCGCCATTGCTGGCCGCTTGCACGGCGCCCTGCCCCGGCACATTTATCAGGGCTTGGGTGCCGGACGCCTCCAGGCGTGCGCCGTTACGCACCACCACGAACAAGTCACTGGCCTTGGCCAGGCCGGTGTTGAGGTCGAACGTGCCGCCAATGTTGATGCTGCCGCCGTCACGCACCAGGCCATAGGTGCGCCCACGGTTGTCCACCGCCGTCGCCGCCCGAGCCGAGACGTCGATCACCGCCTGCTCGCCGACCCAGATCGAGCGGCCATGGCCGATGGCATTCACGGCTTCTGAAGCGCCCGTCGTCAAGCCGCCCAGGCTGACACTGCCGCCCCAGGCGTTGAGCGTGCCGTCCATCGTCAATTGGCCGACGCTGCGCAGGTTGATCGCCTGGCCGGGGTCCACATTGATGACCGCGCCTTGGCCGACTGTGAGCGCCGTGGTCGCCAGTTGCGCGGCGGTGGAATTGACATGGCCGGCGGTAAGGCTCAAGCCGGCGCCACGGCGTTGGGTCAACACACCTTTGGTGGCGTCTTCCTGATACAGCGGCGGCGTCCAGCGTTCCAGTGCGGTGGCTGGATCGCTACCGGTTGGCATACCTGAAGCTTGAGTACCTAATCGGTAAACCGGCAGGCTGACATCGACCTGAGTACCGTCCGTGACGATCAGCCCTTCATTACCGGTGATGTCGTAGGCCGAGAAGCCCTTGTTGAAGAAATCACCGGCCAGTTTCAGGGTGTCGCTGCCCACTGCATTGGTGCTTTCGCCGATCTGCACCTTATGCGCCTGCAACGCCAGGGTGCCGCCGCCGTTGACGCCGTAGCCGCGAATATCACCCGCCAGGGCCAGCTCACCGAGGGCGCCCAGGGTCACATTGCCGCCCTTGCCGCCAGTGAGTTTGCCATCCACGCCGAGGGTGGCACCGGAAGACGCATCCACCACACTGCCGGCGGCCAGGTTCACGTTGCTGGAACTGCGCAACGACACCTTGCCACCGTTCACATAGGCCACACCCGTACTGGCAGCGGGGTCCAGCGCCAGGTTGTTCCAGCGGCCACTGGCGTCCAGCTTGACGCCAGCAGCGACGTTCACACTCGAACCACCGGCCAGGATTGTATCCGCCACCGCACCGGCCTTGAGCGGATCGACCTGGCTGAGAATGTTGCCGGCGTTGATACTGCCGCCGTGGGCCGTGAGGTTGGCATTGATCTGCACACCCGGCCCGAACAAGGTGATATCGCCACCGTCCGCCACACTGAGCGCGCCATTGACGGTCACCTGCTGCTTGGCAGCGACCTTGACCGCGCCCAGCTGATAGCCATTGAGCTGATCGCTGTCGAGCAGGATCTTGCCCTGGCGATCGAGCGGCAGCACAGTGTTGAGGTCCAGGCCGTCGGCGATTTTCTGGGTATTGCTGTCGATCAGCACCTGGTCGGAGGTACCACTGAGGGCATAACGCAGCGTGCCGGTGGTTTTGTTGTAGATCGGAATGTATTGGCCAATGATCAGTTGCGCACGCTGGGCCCTGGCTTTCTGGGATTGCTGGTAGCCGTCGAGATTGATGTTGGGTGCCTGGGTCTGGCGGTCACCCTGGAACACATCACTGATCACCTGGCCTTCCAACACTGCGCTGGCGGTGCCGACGACCAGCTTGCCGGCATCGCGGCCCACGGTGTAACCGGCTTCGTAACGGCGCTGGGGAGCGATCAGCGGGTTGTAGTAATACTCGGTCTGGCCCCAGCGCGCGCTGTTGTCTTCATAGCCCTTGTAGAAACCGGAGTAGAGAATGTCCCCCGGCGCTTTCGACAGCTCATACAAACGGCCATTCGGGCCCTTGAGCCAGGTCTGCTGGATGTAACCGGCCTGCACATCCACGGTGCCGCCCGACAGGTTGATCTGCGCGCCCTGTTGGGTCACCACCTCCTTGCCGGTAAAGGTCACGGTGCCGCCCTGGGCCATCCACTCGCCCACCGAGTGGCCCTGGGTGCCGAGGTAACCGCCCACTTCCAGCAAGCCCCCGGCGGTGTACCAACGATCGGTGGCGTAGCCGTTGGTGCCGGCCGGTACAAACACCAGCTCGCGCAGGTCGACCCACACGTCATTGTTGATCAGTTGCCCGCCGTCGCGGTTGACCGGCGCATCGCGCTGCTCGTTGCCCTGCACGTTGATCTTGATGTTGTTGGCTTCCATCGCCACCTTGACGCCGATGGCACCCGACACATCGATCATCGCGCCATCCCGCACCAGGCTGCGCTGGCCGGCGCTGACCGCTACCTGGCCGCCGGTAGCCAACGTGGTCGAGCCCTTTTGGAAGTCCACGGTGCCGCCGCTGACAATCTCGATGCGCGACTGGTCGGTGCGGTCAACCACGGTACTGAGGTTGTTGAACTGCCCGGTGATCAGGTTGGCAGGCGTGCCGTCGAGCTTGATCAGGCCGTTGTCTTTCTGGCTGTTAAGAGCCGTGCTGCCGCTGGCGTCGAGCAGGATCGCGGTGGTGCTGCCCTCGCCCAGGGTCACGCTGCCGCTGGTGTCGCTGGCGGCGTTGAGCAAGTGAATCGTGCCGCGTGTATCCACCGAGGTGCTGGCCAGGGCCACGCCGTTTTGTTGCACCTGGTGGCCTGTCAGGGTGATGTCGCCAGTGGAGGCCATGATCAGGCCGCTGTTGGTGACTTTGCCGGCAGTGCTGCCGGCCTTGAGGCTGGTCGCCACTTCATTGCCACGGGTGGTGGAACGTTCGTTGCCCGCCGTACCGACGCCCTTGCGAATGTAAAAGCTGTCGCCGGCCGCCAGGGTGGTCTGGCCCTTGGCAGTGATGATGGTCCCGGCGTTTTCCACCTCGCTGCCCAGCAACAAGGCATAGCCGCCTGAGTCCGTGGAAGTGGCGGCAGTGTGTGTCTGGATCAGCGCGCCTCGCTGTACTTCAACCTTGCCCGCCGCGTCGGTGAACGTGGGTTGGGTGCCATTGGTGTCGACATACAGGCCGCGCTGGGTGAACTGGTCATCCGTTATAGTCGCGGCCGCCGCCACCAGGTTACGCACATTGACCTGGCTGGTGCCGCTGAAGACCACACCGTTACGGTTCATGATCATCACCGTGCCGGCGCCGTTGATCTGGCCCTGGATTTCGCTGGGGCGCGCATTGGGGTCATTGACGCGGTTGAGCACGGCCCAGTTGGACTGCTGCTGGAAGTCGACGGTGGTATTGCGCCCGACGTTGAAGGTTTCCCAGTTGAGGATCGCCTTGTCGGCGGTCTGCTCGATGGTCACCGTGGTCTTGCCGCCGGATTGGCTCTGGGTGGGCCCCTTGGCGTTGGTCCAGCCCTGGGTCAGGCTGTTATCGACCTGCAGGCCGCCCTTGCCCAAGCCATCGGGGATGTTCGAGACCTGGCCGAACGCCGCCTGACGCCCCGCCGCTTGCGCCGCCTGCTGGGCCGCAATCGCCGCAACACTGGTGTTCAACGTGCTGATGGAACGCGCCAACTGCTGCTTGACCTGCGCCTGCTGGTTCAGCGAAGGAATCCCCGGGACCTGGCCGGCACCCGTGCGCGCTGCCGTGCTCGCCTGGGACGCGCCCTTGTCGGCAAACCAGCCGGAACTGAACGCCGTGGCCGCCTGGGCATTACCGGCCACCATCAACAAGGCAATGGCCTGGGCCAAAGGCTTGAGGCGCAGGACTGTCACTGGGGCTTTGAGGTTAACCGGTGATTTGCAGCGAACCATCTGGAATCTTCCTTCTTTGTTATCGCGCTGGGGCCAAGACAGGCTCACGTATGAGGGTTAGGCGGTTGGCGAGGCGCGGGACTGAACTTCTGTCACGCAAAGTTCATGCAGGGCTGTTAACGCAAAAAAATCAGCAACGGCACAGGCCGTTGCTGATCGGTGTTGCGGGTCGTTGAAGCGTGGGTTACAGCGGACGACCGATGGCGTTGCAGACGCTGGTGTTGCCGATGCCTTGAGCGTTGGAAGCGGTGGCGAAGGTGTCACGCACGGCTTTTTTCCAGTTGGCTGGCAGCGGTACGAAGCGGTTGTTGCTGATGGCGGTGTCGTTGTTACCGAAAGCACCGTAGTGACGGGCGAAGAAGCCGCGCACTTGGGTGGTCTGGGTAGCGTCGGCGTAGCACTGGCTGAAGATCAGGTTAGTGAAGCCCAGGATCGGGTAGCCGCTGGATGGGTAAGCGAAGGTGGCTGGACCGCTTGCAGTGGCGGCAAATACCGGCACCCAGTTGTCCGGGTTGGTCGCGTCGATGAACGAGCCATCCGCACGGGCTTCGGTTGGCGCTGGAACCAGGCCGATCGCAGTCGATACGTTGGCAGGTGCTGGGGAAACACCGCCAACCTTGGCCACTTTGGTGGCGTCATCCAGACCGGCCAGGGTGGTCGCAGCGTAATCCGGGCTCATGTAGGTGATGCGGCCTTCAACGGCGTTCAGTGCATCCATCACGCCCTGGCTGCCAGTGGCGGCCACAGCCGTCGATGGCAGACCACCGCCGTAGCTCGAGGAGAAGGTGGTAGTTACTGCGAAAGGCTTGGCTTCGGTGCATTTGGCATTCAGGAAGCGCGTGAACAGCTCAGTGGTGCCGCTGGACTCGCTGCGGTACACCAGGGCGATCGGGCCAGTGCGGCCGGAGTTGGTGATCTGGTTCCAGGTGGTCAAACGACCGGAGAACACGCCGCACAGTTGGTCAACGCTCAGGTCAACCGCGTTGGTACCGGCCTTGTTGAACGGAATGGCAACCGAAGTAGCTACCGAAGGCACTTGGATCAGTTTGCCCCAGGCCGGTTGCTTGGCAGAAGCATAGGTCGACAGCTCAGTAGCGGACAGCTTCGAGTCGCTGCCAGCCCAGTGCACGTTCTTGTTAGTCACGCCAGCCACGAACTTGGTGTAATCGTTGGTCAGGAATGCAGCCTTGCCGTTGCCGCTGCCCACGCCGATGTACGGAGCGAAGCCAGTGGTGAGTACGCCAGCGGTTTGATACAGCGGCTGTGGCAGGGTTGCGCCGCCGCCGTTGATGTCAGCCATTGCAGCCTGGGCCGAGCACAGTGCGGCGAGGGTCACGGATACCGCGAGAACGTTGCGCTTAAACATGAAGAATCTCCTTTCGTCGTGTTTGTACGTTTGGGGTAGAGGGCTCTTGTATGACGCCATGGCTTCTGTCCCAAGCCCTTTTGCGGGGGTGGCCAGGGGTTAAAACCATGGGAGAGAAAGTCGCAGTTTCCGATGACGGTTATGGGAAAAAACCTCGGGAGGAACACCTTGATTTCTAAAAAGATTCTCGGGTGTTTTGGTCACGGTTTTGAGCGATTTCGGCGCAGGTGACAGCGAGGTTTCAGCAGCCATGGCTGGAGGCCGCGCAGGGTGTGAAAATATGACGCAACAAGGAACCCGAGGTCGGTCGGGTGAGCTAGGTGACCAGTTGATTTATTTCAATGATCGGCAACAGCACCGCCATGACAATCACCAGCACCACCGCGCCCATCACCACGATCATCAGCGGCTCCAGCAACGCGGTCATGCCCATTGCGCGGCGTTCGATATCGCGCGACAGGGTCTGCGCCGCACGCTCTAGCATCGGTGGCAGCGAGCCGGTTTTTTCGCCACTGGCGATCAGGTGGATCAACACCGGCGGGAACACCTTCTCCACCGCCAACGCCGGGGCCAAGTTGACGCCCTCGCGCACCTTGGCGGTGGCGTCGTTGACGCACTGGCTCAGGCGATCATTGGACAGGGTCTGCCGCGCCGCTTCCAGGGCGCGCAACAGCGGCACCCCGGCACCGCCGAGAATCGCCAGGGTCGAGGCAAACCGCGCGGTGTTCAGGCCCAGCACAAAACGCCCGATCAGCGGCAGGCGCAACACCCGGCTATGCCAACTCAAACGCGCCACCGGGTTGCGCAAATACAGGCGCCAGCTCCAGAAACCGCCGACAATCCCGGCAAAACACAGCCAGCCCCAGGCGCGGATAAAGTCACTGGCGTTGAGCATCGCCAACGTCAGCCCCGGCAGATCCTGGCGCGCCTGGGAAAACGCACTGACCACCTGCGGCACCACGTAGCTCAGCAGGAAAATCACAATACCAATGGACACCAGCCCCACCACGCCAGGATAGATAAACGCAGTAAGGATCTTGCCACGCAGGTTGTTGCGTTCCTCGATGTAGTCGGCCAGGCGCTCCATCACCTGGGCCAGGTCGCCGGACTCCTCCCCCGCCGCGATCAACGCGCGATAAATCGACGGAAAATCCCGTGGCCGCGCCGCCAACGCATCCGCCAGGCGCATGCCGCCGCGTACGTCGGCGCGCACAGCGGCCAGGGTCTGGGCAATGTGTTTTTTCTCGGCCTGCTCCACCGTGGCACTCAAGGCCGCTTCCAACGGCAGACTGGCGCCCAACAGGCTCGCCAGTTGCCGCGTGGCCCAGGCCAGGTCGTTGTCCGACAGCTTGGCGGTGAACAGGCTGCTGCCCGCCGCTGTCTGCTGATTGCCTTCGATCTGCACCAGCAGTGCAGTCAAGCCCCGGCTGCGCAGGCTGGCAAATGCCGCGCTCTGGCTATCGGCCTCCACATGCCCGGCCTGGACTTTGCCGCTGGCATCGGCGGCTTCATAGCGATAGCGATTCATCAGGCGTCCCGTGTCACGCGCAGGATTTCTTCAGGCGCGGTGGCGCCGCTGCGCACCCAGCGCTCGCCGTCTTCACGCATGCTGAACATCCCGGCACGTCGCGCGGCCAGGCGCAGGTCCTGCTCGTTGGCGCCCTGATGGATCAAACTGCGCACATCGTCATCGACGCAAAACAACTCATGGATACCCGTACGACCGCTGTAGCCGATCTGATTACACTGCGCACACCCGACCGGGCGCCACGTGCCAGGCGCAGCCGGGTCCTCCTGCTTGCAGTGCGGGCACAGGCGGCGCACCAGACGCTGGGCCAACACGCCGAGTAATGACGAGGCCAGCAGGAAGGGTTCGACGCCCATATCGATCAGGCGGTTGACCGCCGACACTGCATCGTTGGTGTGCAAGGTTGCCAGCACCAAGTGACCGGTGAGCGAGGCCTGCACGGCGATTTGTGCGGTCTCCAGGTCACGGATTTCACCGATCATGATGATGTCCGGGTCCTGGCGCAGGATCGCCCGCAGGGCCAGGCCGAAGGTCATGTCGATCTTGGCGTTGACCTGGATCTGGCTGATGCCCGGCAGGTCGTATTCCACCGGGTCTTCCACGGTGAGGATATTGCTGGTACTCGCATCCAACCGCGCCAGCGCGGCATACAGGCTGGTGGTCTTGCCGCTGCCGGTGGGGCCGGTGACCAGTACGATGCCGTGGGGTTGGCGGATCAGCGTATCCAGGCGTGCCAGCAACTGCGGCTCCATGCCCAGGGTCTCCAACTGCAAGCGCCCGGCTTGTTTGTCCAGCAGGCGCATGACGACTCTTTCGCCATGCCCGGTGGGCACCGTGGACACGCGAATGTCGATGGGTCGCCCGGCTACGCGCAGGGCGATACGGCCGTCCTGGGGCAGGCGTTTTTCGGCGATATCGAGTTGGGCCATGATTTTGATCCGCGAGACCAGCGCGCCATGCAATGCCTTGCGGGGTGAGACCACGTCACGCAGGGTGCCGTCGACACGGTAGCGCACGACGGAGTGGGTTTCGTAGGGTTCGATGTGGATGTCGCTGGCTTCGTCGCGGGCGGCTTGGGTCAGCAAGGCGTTGATCATGCGGATTACCGGGGCGCCGTCCTGGGTGTCGAGCAGGTCGGTGACTTCGGGCATGTCTTGCATGAGGCGGTCGAGGTCGACCTCGTTTTCGGCGGCGCCCACTACAGCGGCGGCGCTGCCGGTGTCGGCGTAGGCGCTGGTGAGCAGGCCGTCGAGTTCGTCGTCGCGGACCTGTTCGAGGTGGGTTTGGCCAAATTGGCGGTGGACTTCGCTGATGGACCAGCCGGGGGTTGAGGGGCACACGGTTAGTAGCATGCCCTCGGCGCTGGGGCGCAGGAGGATGCGTTGGGATTTGGCCCAGGCGTACGGTAATAGGCTCATTGGGTTTGCCCTTTGGAGGGGTGTACATATCCGTTGCTGCGGTAACGGCGGCTTATGGTTCCGCTCTTACAGCGGCTCACTTTTGAAGAGCGCAAAAGTAAGCAAAACGCTCTTGCCCCAACACTCGGCACCTCGCCTAGGCTCGGTGTGC
>NZ_JBBGYS010000028.1:0-88649 GCF_037479595.1 Pseudomonas sp. MYb541
GCAACAGCTCCAGCACTTGCTTGACGCTTTCTTCCAACGACAAGGCCTGGGTGTCGATGACCAGATCGGCATTCAACGGCACGTCATACGGGAAGGACTCACCAGGGATGTTGTCCCCACCAGCAGCGTACAGCCCCTGCGGATCACGCTCGGCGCACACCAGCGGCGACGCCTGCACGTACACCGTCAGCAGGCGGTCGGCGCCGATGAGTGCTTTGGCCTGTTCACGGCCTTCGGCATCCGGGGCCACGAACGCGGCCAAGGTCAGCAGGCCCGCTTCGTTGAACTGACGCGCCACATGGGCGGCACGACGCCAGTTCTCGGTACGACCGGCCCGGTCCTGCGGCAAGCCCTTGTTCAGGTCGTGACGCAGGTTCTGGCCATCCAGCACGAACACCGCACGGCCCATGTCGAAGAGCTTGCGCTCAACCGCGTAGGCCAAGGTGCTCTTGCCAGCGCCCGACAGGCCGCTGAACAGCACGGTAGCCGGCTGCTGACCAAAGCGCAGTGCGCGCTCTTCGGTGGCGACGTGAGCCAGCTTGCCATGCTGCGCCGAGCTGCCGTGGGTGACCGGCGGCGCGATGATCATGCCCGCCGCCACGGTGCCGTTGGTCAAACGGTCGATGACAATGAACGCGCCAGTGGTGCGGTTGCTGTCGTAACCGTCCAGGGCGATGGCGGCGTCGAGGCTGACCTTGACCCGGCCGATCTCGTTCAACTGCAGCGAACTCGCCGGGCCTTCGGCCAGGGTGTTCACATCCACGCGGTGCACGATGCTGGTGATGGAACCCGGCACGTAGCTGGTGGCGCGCTTGATGTCGTATTTTTTGCCCGGCAGCATCGGCTCTTCCGCCATCCACACCAGCATGGCGTCGAAGGCATCGGTCACTTGCGGCACGTTGTCGGCGTGTACCAGCAGATCGCCACGGGAGATGTCGATCTCGTCTTCCATGGTCAGGGTCACGGCCTGGCCTGGGCCGGCGTGTTCCAGCTCACCTTCAAAGGTGACGATGGATTTGACGCGGCTGCTCTTACCCGACGGCAGCACCACGACTTCGTCGCCCTTGTGCACGATGCCACTGGCCAAGGTGCCGGCAAAACCACGGAAGTTCAGGTTCGGACGGTTGACGTACTGCACCGGGAAACGCAGGTCGGTGTAGTTGCGGTCGTTGGCGATCTCGACGGTCTCGAGGATCTCCATCAGCGACTGCCCGGTGTACCAAGGCGAACGCTCACTCTTGTTCACCACGTTGTCGCCCTTGAGCGCCGACATCGGCACGAACGCCAGGGTGCTCGGCTTGAACGCGATACCGTCGGCGAACTTCAGGTAATCGGCCTTGATCTGCTCGAATACGCTCTGGTCGAAGCCATTGATGTCCATCTTGTTGACGGCCACCACGATATGCTTGATGCCCAGCAAAGAGGCGATAAAGCTGTGGCGACGGGTCTGGGTCTGCACGCCATAACGCGCGTCAATCAGGATGATCGCCAGGTCACAGGTGGAGGCACCGGTGGCCATGTTGCGGGTGTACTGCTCATGGCCGGGGGTGTCGGCGATGATGAATTTGCGTTTGGCGGTGGAGAAGTAGCGGTAGGCAACGTCGATGGTGATGCCTTGCTCACGCTCGGCCTGCAGGCCGTCGACCAGCAGTGCCAGGTCGATATCATCGCCAGTGGTGCCGGACTTCTTCGAATCGCGGGTGATGGCTTCCAGGTGATCTTCGTAGATCATCTTGGAGTCGTGCAGCAGGCGCCCGATCAGGGTGCTCTTGCCGTCGTCGACGTTGCCGCAGGTCAGGAAGCGCAACATTTCCTTGCGCTCGTGCTGGCCCAGGTAGGCGAGGATGTCCTCGCTGATCAAATCAGATTGATGCGACATGACAGCCCCTTAGAAATAGCCTTGACGTTTTTTATCTTCCATCGAGCCTGCACCATCGTGGTCGATGACACGGCCCTGGCGCTCGGAAGTTCGCGTCAGGAGCATTTCCTGAATGATGTCCGTCAGCGTCTCGGCTTCGGACTCCACCGCGCCCGTCAACGGGTAGCAGCCAAGGGTACGGAAACGTACTTTCTTTTTGACGATTCGGGCTTTGTCTTCGTCGGACAGGTGCTCGAGGATGCGGTCGTCGTCGATCATGATCAACGTGCCGTTCTTCTCGATCACTTCACGCTCGGCGGCGAAGTACAGCGGCACGATCGGGATGCCTTCGAGGTAGATGTACTGCCAGATGTCCAGCTCGGTCCAGTTGGACAGCGGGAACACGCGGATGGACTCACCCTTGTTGACGTTGCCGTTGTAGACGTTCCACAGCTCGGGGCGCTGGTTTTTCGGGTCCCAGCGGTGTTTGCTGTCGCGGAATGAGTACACGCGCTCTTTGGCGCGGGACTTCTCTTCATCGCGACGGGCGCCGCCAAAGGCCGCATCGAAACCATGCTTGTCCAGGGCCTGTTTGAGGCCTTCGGTCTTCATGATGTCGGTGTGCTTGGCGCTGCCGTGGGTGAAGGGGTTGATGCCCTGCGCCACGCCGTCCGGGTTCACGTGGGTGATCAAGTCCAGGCCCAGCTCCTCGACCATCTTGTCGCGGAACTTGTACATCTCCTGGAATTTCCAGCGGGTGTCGACGTGCATCACCGGGAACGGCAGTTTGCCCGGGAAGAAGGCCTTGCGTGCCAGGTGCAGCATCACGGCGGAGTCTTTACCGATCGAGTAGAGCATCACCGGGTTGTCGAACTCGGCGGCGACCTCGCGGATGATGTGGATGCTTTCCGCCTCCAGCTGTTTCAGATGCGTCAGTTTGTCGACCATGGTTACTCACGGAAAAACGATCTTATGGACGGCCAGCGGGCCGTGTTCGAGCGGGGCATGCTAGCACAGCACCTGCTTCTATTCAGGGAGCCATCTAGATCGAAACGGCATATGAATATGCCCCATAGTTTGGCGTGGAACTCGGTCAAGTGTGGGAGCTGGCTTGCATGCGATGCAGGCACCTCGGTCATTCAGACAGATCGAGTTGATGCCATCGCAGGCAAGCCAGCTCCCACACTTTATCCCGTAGTGAGGCTCAGATCGGGTTAGGGCAATCGATGAAGAGATGCTCCAGCGCGAAGCGCCGCGCCAGGTAATCCCCTAGCGCCTGCACGCCATAACGCTCGGTGGCGTGGTGGCCGGCGGCGATGAAGCTGATGTCGTTTTCGCGGGCGCTGTGAAAAGTTTGCTCGGAGGCTTCGCCGCTCAGGTACAGGTCGACGCCGGCGGCGATCGCCTGATCGATGTAGCCCTGGCCACCGCCGGTGCACCAGCCGACACGGCGGATCATTTCGCTGCCTTCGATCAGCAGCGGTTCACGGCCCATGACCTCCTGCACACGGCGGGCGAAATCACGGGGCGACAGGGGCTCGGCAAGGGAGCCGACCAGGCCGACGATCTTGGGGTTGCTCGGGTCCAGCGAGCCTTCGACCGTGATATCCAACTGACGGGCAAGTTGCACGTTATTGCCGACATCGGGGTGCAAGTCCAGCGGCAGATGGTAGGCCAACAGGCTGATGTCGTGCTTGAGCAGCGTCTTGAGGCGACGCTGTTTCATCCCGGTGATGCAAGGGTTTTCGCCTTTCCAGAAATAGCCGTGGTGCACCAGGATCAAATCGGCCTGGGCTTCGACGGCCGCATCCAGCAAGGCCTGGCTTGCGGTCACGCCGCTGACGATGCGCATCACTTGAGGGCGGCCCTCGACCTGCAGGCCATTGGGGCAATAATCGGCAATTTTAGCGCTGCCAAGGTAGCGGTCCGCTTCCTCGACGAGGGTGGTAAGGGGGACGGCCATAAAAGACTCCTAAATATCCCGTTCGCAGGCGTCGCAGCCTCGTATAATGCGCGACATTATGGGCGCTCTCTCGCCCCCTGCAACCTGTCAGGACTTACTTGATGCTCAAGGCGCTGCGTTTTTTTGGATGGCCATTGTTGGCTGGCGTGCTGATCGCGATGCTGATTATTCAGCGTTACCCCGAGCTGGTGGGCCTGCCCAGCCTGGATGTGAACCTGCAACAGGCACCGCAGACCAGCGCGGTGGTGCAAGGCCCGGTGACTTATGCCGACGCGGTCACCATCGCCGCCCCGGCGGTGGTCAACCTGTACACGACCAAGGTCATCAACAAACCGGCGCACCCGCTGTTTGAAGACCCGCAGTTCCGCCGCTACTTCGGCGACAACGGGCCCAAGCAGCGGCGCATGGAATCCAGCTTGGGGTCGGGCGTGATCATGAGCCCCGAAGGCTACATCCTCACCAACAACCACGTGACCACCGGCGCCGACCAGATTGTGGTGGCCCTGCGCGACGGTCGCGAAACCCTGGCCCGCGTGGTGGGCAGCGACCCGGAAACCGACCTCGCGGTACTGAAGATCGACCTGAAAAGCCTGCCGTCCATCACCCTCGGTCGTTCCGATGGTTTGCGCGTCGGTGATGTGGCACTGGCCATCGGCAACCCGTTCGGCGTGGGCCAGACCGTGACCATGGGCATCATCAGCGCCACCGGGCGTAATCAGTTGGGCCTCAACAGCTACGAAGACTTCATTCAGACCGACGCGGCCATCAACCCGGGCAACTCAGGCGGTGCACTGGTGGATGCCAATGGCAACCTGACCGGTATCAACACGGCGATTTTCTCCAAGTCCGGCGGCTCACAGGGCATCGGCTTTGCGATCCCGGTGAAGCTGGCGATGGAAGTGATGAAGTCGATCATCGAGCACGGCCAGGTAATCCGCGGCTGGCTGGGGATTGAAGTGCAACCGTTGACCAAGGAGCTGGCCGAGTCGTTTGGCTTGACCGGACGCCCAGGCATCGTGGTCGCCGGGATCTTCCGCGACGGCCCGGCGCAGAAAGCCGGCCTGCAACTGGGCGATGTGATCCTCAGCATCAATGGCGAACCGGCCGGTGATGGCCGTAAGTCGATGAACCAGGTGGCGCGAATCAAGCCGACCGACAAGGTGGCGATCCAGGTGATGCGCAACGGCAAAGAGATCAAGTTGCTGGCGGAAATCGGGCTGCGTCCGCCGCCTGCACCGGTCAAGGAAGAGGAATAACCCGTCACTCACAGGTGCTCGTACGCGGGCACCTGTAAGCTTATATTTCAAAGCAATTCATTCTCATTGGTCATGTTATATTGTTTCAATACCGCTATTGGAACGCTCTATCATGCCGTCTCGAAGAATCGCCCCCTTGGCTGGCCTGGCCTTGGGTTTGCTGCTCGACCCCGCTTACGCCGAAGAAAACACCCTGGAACTCGACGCCATCAGCGTCACCACCGACGCCTATGAGTCCACCACCGGGCCCGTCAAAGGCTACCGCGCCACCCGTTCGGCCAGCGCGACAAAGACCGACACCGCGATTCGCGACATCCCACAGTCTATCAGCGTGATTCCCGCCACGGTGCTCAAAGACCTGGGCAGCAGCAACGTGGAGCGCGCCCTGGAGTTTGCCGGCGGCGTGTCCAAGCAGAACAACTTCGGTGGCCTGACACTCTACGAATACAGCGTGCGCGGCTTTACCACGTCGGAGTTCTATCAGGATGGCTTCAGCGCTAACCGTGGCTACCCGAGCACACCCGACGCGGCGAACATCGAGCGCATCGAAGTGCTCAAAGGGCCCGCCGCCAGCCTGTATGGCCGTGGCGATCCTGGCGGCACGGTGAATATCGTCACCAAGAAGCCCCAGCCTGAAGCCTTCACCACCCTGCAAACCAGCGCCGGCAGTTGGGACCGTTATCGCACTGCCATTGACGTCAACACCCCGCTGGACAGCGAAGGCAAGGTGCTGACTCGGGTCAACCTGGCGGTAGAAGACAACCACAGCTTCCGCGACCACGTGCAAAGCAAGCGGGTATTCGTCGCGCCTTCGTTCAGTTGGCAATTGGACCCGGACACCAGCCTGCTGGTGGAAAGCGAATTCGTCCGCCACAGCTCCACCTTCGACCGTGGCATTGTCGACGCCTCCGGCGTATCCCGCTCCACCTTCCTCGGCGAACCCAACGATGGCGATATCGACAACCACAACAACCGCATTCAGGCGACCCTCGAACACCACCTCAATGACGCCTGGAAACTGCGTCTGGCCAGCCACTACAAGCAAGGCAGCCTGTGGGGCGACGCCTCGGAAAACCGCGCGCTGAATGCCGACGGCCACACCATCGACCGCCGCTACCGCGAGCGCTCCACGGGTTGGCACGACAGCATCACCCAGCTTGAACTGCGGGGAATGTTCGATATCGGCAGTTGGCAGCACGAGTTGCTGATCGGCACCGAATACGAGGACTACCGCAAGAAAGAACGCGTCACTGCGATTGGCGGTAGCCGCTACCCCATCGACATCTACAATCCGGTTTACGGCAAGCCCAAACCCAACGGCGCGCGCTCCGGTACTGACTTCTTCGAACAGACCAAAAGCCACGCGCTGAACCTGCAAGACCAAATTATCTTCACCGACCGCCTGCGCGGTATGGTCGGTGCGCGCTTCGAACATTTCGAGCAGAGCATCGACGACTTCACGCGCAACCACGCCAAGAGCAAGCAGACCCACGACGCCTTTACCCAACGCGCCGGCCTGCTCTATCAGCTCACACCGCAACTCGGGGTGTTCGCCAATGCCTCAACGTCGTTCAAGCCCAATAGCGGCCTGGACGCCAACAACAAATCCTTCAAGCCCGAAGAAGGCGTGGGCTATGAAGTGGGAATCAAGAGCGAGCTGTTCGACGACCGCCTCAGCGCCACCCTCGCCGCCTTCCATATCGAGAAGGAAAACGTACTGACCCTGGACCCGGCCACCAACCTCAACCGCGCCGTGGGCAAGGCGCGCAGCCAGGGTTTTGACCTGCAACTGACCGGGCAAGTGACCGATGCCGTAAGGGTGATTGGTGCGTTTGCCTACATCGACGCTGAAGTGACCAAAGGCGATAAAGCCATTCCCGCCGGCAGCCGCATCCTTGGCGTGGCCAAGCACAGCGGCAGTCTGTTGGGGGTGTATGAGTTCCAGGATGGCGCGTTGCGCGGCTCGGACCTGGGCGCGGCGTTCACGTATGTAGGCGATCGTTCAGGGGAGGCCGGCACGAACTTTGAGTTGCCGGCCTATCACACCGTTGATCTGCTGGCCCATTACAAGGCTACGGACAACGTCACCGTGGGGCTGAACCTCAACAACCTGTTCGATGAGAAGTACTACGAGCGGTCGTACAGCAACTATTGGATCAATCCGGGTGAGCCGCGCAATCTCACGGTCAGCCTGACCCTGAATCTGTAAACACGGTCAAACCATGTGGGAGCAGGCTTGCCTGCGATAGCGGTGTATCAGCCAACAACTCTATCGGCTGACACTCCCTCATCGCGGGCAAGCGCGCTCCCACATTCTGATCTTCACTTGGTTCGGTTACAGCGTTGTCGGCGCCCGCTCGCACAAGGTATTGAGCGCCTTCGCCCACTGCGGATCATCATTCAGGCACGGCACCAATACTAACTCTTCCCCCCCAGCCTCGCGGAACTGCTCGAGCCCACGATCGCCGATTTCCTCCAGAGTCTCGATGCAGTCGGCGACAAACGCCGGGCACATCACCAGCAGCTTTTTCACGCCTTGCTTAGCCAGGGCTTCCAGGCGCGCTTCGGTGTAGGGTTCGATCCATTTGGCGCGGCCCAGGCGTGATTGGAACGCCACCGACCATTTATCTTCCGGCAAGCCCAGTCGTTCAGCAAAATCGCGGGCGACGCTGAAACATTGCGCGCGGTAGCAGGTTTTCAACACCTCAGGCGAGGCGTTCTTGCAGCAGTCGGCATCCTTGAAGCAATGCTGGCCTGTCGGGTCGAGTTTGGTCAGATGACGTTCTGGCAGGCCGTGGAAACTCAGCAGCAGGTGATCGTAATCCTGCTCCACATAGGAGCGGACACTCGCCGCGAGCGCATCGAGGTATTCCGGCTGGTCGTAGAACGGCTGCAAGATCGAGAACTGCACGCTCAGCTTCTTATCACGTACAACCCGCTTGGCCTCTTCAATCACCGTGGTCACAGTGCTGTCGGCGAACTGCGGGTACAGCGGCGCCAGGGTAACTTTGCGGATGCCCTGGGCGGCGAGGCGCGTCAGCACGCTTTCAATGGACGGTTCGCCGTAGCGCATCGCCAACTCCACCGGGCCTTGGGTCCACTGCGTGGTCATCTGCTGCTGCAAACGCCGGCTGAGCACCACCAACGGCGAACCCTCATCCCACCAGATGGAGGCGTAGGCGTGGGCCGACTGCTCGGGGCGCTTGATCAGGATCAACGACACCAGCAAGCGCCGCACCGGCCACGGCAGGTCGATCACATAAGGGTCCATCAGGAACTGATTGAGGTAGCTGCGCACATCGGCCACCGAAGTGGACTTTGGCGAGCCCAGGTTGACCAGTAACAACGCGTGATCCGTCATGCAACATCCTATCTCTAGAGGCGGCTGGACAAGTCATCCAGAGCCGCGCGCAACTCAGTGAACTGGAAAGTGTAACCGGCGGCCAACAAGCGCTCGGGCACCGCCTTCTGCCCGCCCAACAGCAGGCCGGACAATTCGCCCAGGCCCACCTTCAATGCAAAGGCCGGCATCGGCATGAACGCCGGGCGGTGCAACACCTGGCCCAGGGTTTTCGCAAACTCGCGATTGCGCACCGGGTGTGGCGCGCAGGCATTATAAGGACCACTGGCATCAGGCTTGTGCAGAAGAAAATCAATCAGGGCGATTTGATCCTTGATATGCACCCACGGCATCCACTGCCGACCATTGCCGATAGTCCCGCCCAGCGCCAGTTTGAAAGGCAGCAACAGCCGCGACAAAAAGCCGCCCTCGGCTGACAACACCAAACCGGTCCGCACCAACACCACGCGAATCCCTAACGCTTCAGCGCGTAGGGCGGTTTCTTCCCAGGCGATGCACAACTGGCTGGGGAAATCGTCCTGCACCGGGCCGCTGGCTTCGGTCAATTCGCGTTCGCCGCCGTCGCCGTACCAGCCCACCGCCGAACCGGAAATCAACACCGCTGGTTTTTGTTCCAAGCCTTCAAGCCACGCCAGCAAAGTTTCTGTAAGACTGATGCGGCTGCTCCACAACAGCGCCTTGCGCTTGTGAGTCCACGGGCGGTCAGCGATCGGCGCACCCGCCAGGTTAATGACCGCATCCACCGGGCCGATAACCTGTTGCAGGTGCTCAACGCCTGCGACTTGAGCGCCGCATCGCATGGCAACCTGTTCCGGATGACGGCTCCACACCGTCAGCCGATGACCCTGCGCGAGCCAGTGCTGGCAGAGTTGGTGGCCGATCAGGCCAGTACCGCCGGTCAGCAAAATGTGCATGGGATGTTCCTCATGTAACGTTCGCCGCCCATCGCTAGTCTATTTTATAAGCAGGGATCGATTTGAACGGGCGTAACATTGGATTAAGCCTCTGCTTTAACCATAGGTCACGCCGTAAGAACAGGTAAGCCAAAACTTATACCAAAAAACAATATTGTACAGCTATTGGTGTCGGCGTAGTCTGTACCCAACGGTAAAACGAGGCCCCCTATGACTGTTCCCATCGCGATCATCGGCACCGGCATCGCCGGTCTCTCCGCCGCCCGAGCGTTACGAGACGCGGGGCACGTTGTACAACTCTTCGATAAAAGCCGTGGCAGCGGTGGCCGCATGTCCAGCAAGCGCAGCGATGCCGGCTCCCTGGACATGGGCGCGCAATACTTCACCGCCCGCGACCGGCGCTTCGTCAACGAAGTGCAACGCTGGCAAAGCAATGGCTGGGCCGAGCAATGGAAACCCCAGCTGTACAACTTCAAGTCCGGCCAACTCACCCCCTCCCCCGATGAACAGATCCGCTGGGTCGGCACGCCGCGCATGAGCGCCATCACCCGCGCCCTGCTCGACGACCTGCCGGTGGAGTTCGGGTGCCGCATCACCGAGGTGTTTCAAGGCAAACAACACTGGAACCTGCTGGACGCCGACGGCGAAAACCACGGCCCGTTCAGCCACGTGATCATCGCCACCCCAGCACCCCAGGCCACCGCCCTGCTGGCTGCTGCGCCCAAGTTGGCCAGTGCCGCCGCCGGCGTGAAGATGGACCCAACCTGGGCCATCGCCCTGGCCTTCGAAAAGCCTCTGGATACGCCGATGGAAGGCTGTTTCGTGCAAGACAGCCCCCTCGATTGGCTCGCGCGCAACCGCAGCAAACCGGGGCGTGACACCCACCTCGACACGTGGGTACTGCACGCCACCAGCACGTGGAGCAAGGCCCATCTGGACCTGCCCAAGGAAGCGGTGATCGAACATCTGCATGGCGCCTTCGCCGAACTGCTGCACAGCGCCATGCCCGCGCCATCTTTCAGCCTGGCGCACCGCTGGCTCTATGCTCGACCGTCCAACAGCCATGAATTCGGCGTGCTGGCCGATGCCGACCTGGGCCTTTATGTATGTGGCGACTGGTGCCTGTCGGGCCGGGTCGAAGGGGCATGGCTCAGTGGCCAGGAAGCCGCGAGACGCTTGATCGAACACCTGCAATGAACCGCATCAATCCTGCAAAACTGCTGCTGTCGAAATGGACAGCAGCTCAGCCTCGCAACAAAGAAAAACACTTCTTGGTCACCGAACTGTTTCGGGATGCAGAAGGCGTCGTGCTGGAAATCGAACTGCAAGCCGTCATGACCCGTCGCGCCGAACGCTGCGCCTGGCAAACCCTGCAAAACGATGACGCCTGGAAAATCGGCTGGAAATAGCTGACCTGCAAAAAACTTGTACAAATAATTTGACTTGTACAGCATCGAACCTATGATGAGATTTAGTTGTACAAGACTTTAATTTTGTACAGGAATCTTGCAGAGGTTCGCTTATGTCCAGCACCACTAAACCGAAGATCGCCATCAGCGCCTGCCTATTGGGCGAGAACGTGCGCTTCAACGGCGGCCATAAACAATCCCTGTTGTGCAGCCAGACTCTCGCCGACTATTTCGACTTCGTGCCGCTGTGCCCCGAGGTCGCCATCGGCCTGGGCATTCCCCGCGAACCGATCCGCCTGGTGGGCGACCCGGCCCACCCGCAAGCCGTCGGCACGGTACACCGCGAACTGAACGTCACTCAGCCACTGGACGATTACGGCCGGCAGATGGCGTCGGAACACACCGACCTGTGCGGCTACATCTTCATGCAGAAGTCGCCGTCGTGCGGACTGGAGCGGGTCAAGGTGTACCGCGACAACGGCACCCCGGTCGACGGCGGCGGGCGTGGTATCTACGCCCAGGCGTTTTGTGCGCGTCACCCCAATCTGCCGGTGGAAGAAGACGGTCGATTGAATGACCCAGTGCTGCGGGAAAACTTCCTGACCCGCGTCTTCGTCTACGCCGATTGGCAACAGCTGCTGGCCGAAGGCCTGACCCGCCACCGGCTGCTGGCCTTTCATTCACGCTACAAATACCTGTTGATGGCCCACAGCCCGGCGCACTACAAAAGCCTCGGACACCTGCTGGGCAGCATGACCAAAGAGACCCACCTCGATGAACTGGCCACCTGTTACTTCAGCGACTTGATGACCGGCCTGAGCCAATGCGCCACCCGTGGCACCCATACCAACGTGCTGCAACACATCAGTGGTTACCTCAAACAAGTCATCAGTACCGACGACAAGCAGGAAATGCAGACCGTCATCGGCCAGTACCGCCAAGGCATCGTGCCGCTGGTGGTGCCATTGACCCTGCTCAAGCACCACTTTCGCCAACACCCGGACCGCTACATCGCGCAGCAGGCCTACCTGCAGCCGCACCCGGAAAACCTCAGCCTGCGAAATGCGATCTAGACCATGAAAGCTGTCCTGCAAGACGAACCCGGCGAAGACATCACCCAAGCCCTCGAAGACGGCTGGCTGCCAATCCGCGAAGTGGCGCGCCAGACCGGCGTCAACGCCGTGACCCTGCGCGCGTGGGAGCGCCGCTATGGCCTGATCGTGCCCCAGCGCACGCCTAAAGGTCATCGGTTGTTCAGCGCCGAACATGTCCAACGCATCCACACCATCCTCACCTGGCTCAATCGCGGCGTGCCGGTGAGTCAGGTCAAAGGCCTGATTGACTCAGCGCTCACTGTTCCCGATATCGTTGAAAACGAATGGCACACCCTGCGCCAGAGCCTTGTGCAAGCCATCAGCGAATTGGCCGAACGCCGCGTGGATGACGCCTTCAACCAAGCCATGGCGCTGTACCCGCCACGCACCTTGTGCGAGCAACTGCTGCTGCCACTGTTGCAGGAGCTGGAACAACGCTGGCAAGGCCAGTTCGGCGCGCAGATGGAGCGGGTGTTTTTCCTGTCCTGGCTGCGCAGCAAGTTCGGCGCGCGTATTTATCACAACAATCGTCAGCTGCATGGCGCGCCGTTGCTGTTGGTGAACCAGTCCGACGTTCCCCTGGAGCCGCACCTGTGGCTCAGCGCCTGGCTCGCCAGCAGTGCCGACTGCCCGGTAGAAGTATTCGACTGGCCGCTGCCTGCCGGTGAGCTGGCCCTGGCGGTAGAACACCTGCAACCGCGCGCGGTGCTGCTGTATTCGAGCAAGGCGCTCCACCTGTCGGCTTTCGCAAAACTTTTGGGTGGCGTCAGTTGCCCAAAATTGATGGTCGGACCAACGGTATGCATCCACCAGGCCGAGTTGACCGTATTAACCCAAGACATTCCTGATTTGTTCGTCGCCGAAGACCTGTTGTCGGCCCACCAGCTACTGATCCAGCGTGGACTTGTTTAAATGCATTTGATCTGGCTGCGCACCGACCTGCGCCTACACGACAACACCGCCCTGGCCGCCGCGAGCCAGCGGGGCCCGCTGGCGGCCGTGTACCTGATCACGCCGCAGCAATGGCTGGACCATGACGATGCGCCGTGCAAAGTGGACTTTTGGCTGCGCAACTTGCAAGACCTGAGCAAGACGCTGGGCGCGCTGAACATCCCCCTGCTGATTCGCACTGCGGCCACTTGGGATCAGGCACCCGACGTATTGAGCATGTTGTGCCGCGAGCTATCGGTGGAGTCAGTCCACGTCAACGAGGAATACGGCATCCACGAAAGTCGCCGAGACGCGGCCGTGTCCAAGGCCTTGGAAGCTGATGGCGTGACCTTCCACAGCTACCTCGACCAACTGTTCTTCCAGCCCGGCAGCGTGTTGACCAAGACCGGCACGTATTTCCAGGTGTTCAGCCAGTTCCGCAAGGTCTGCTACACCCGTCTGCACAGCGCGCTGCCGCGTATCATCGCAGCGCCAAAGGCCCAGGCACCGATCAAGCTGAACAGCGACCCGATCCCAAAGACGGTCGAAGGTTTCGAACCACCCAGCGATAGCCTGCGCGCCCTCTGGCCGGCCGGTGAAGACGAAGCCCGGCGGCGCCTCGACGCCTTTGCCGATCAACAAATCAGCTACTACAAAGACGAGCGCGACTTCCCCGCCAAGCCCGGCACCAGCCAGTTGTCCGCCTACCTTGCGGCGGGTGTGGTTTCGCCGCGTCAGTGCCTGCATGCCGCGCTGCAAACTAATGGCGGCGAGTTTGAAAGTGGCGACATGGGCGCCATCACCTGGATCAACGAGTTGCTCTGGCGTGAGTTCTACAAGCACATCCTGGTGGGTTACCCACGGGTTTCTCGTCACCGCGCTTTCCGCCCCGAAACCGAAGCCGTGGCCTGGCGCAATGCGCCCAAGGATCTCGCCGCCTGGCAGGAAGCGCGCACCGGCTTGCCAATCATCGACGCGGCCATGCGCCAACTGCTGGAAACCGGCTGGATGCACAACCGCCTGCGCATGGTGGTGGCAATGTTTCTGACCAAAAACCTGCTGATCGACTGGCGCGAAGGTGAGCGTTTCTTCATGCGCCACCTGATCGATGGCGACCTCGCCGCCAATAACGGCGGCTGGCAGTGGAGCTCATCCACCGGCACCGACTCGGCACCGTACTTCCGGATTTTCAGCCCGTTGAGCCAGTCGGAGAAATTCGACAGCGAGGGCATTTTCATCAAGCACTGGCTGCCGGAGTTGGCCGCACTGAATAAAAAAGAAGTGCACAACCCCGAAGCCGTCGACGGCTTGTTCGGCGTGGCCGACTACCCGCGTTCGATTGTCGACCTGAAAAAGTCCCGCGAACGCGCCCTGGCCGCCTTCCGCAGCCTGCCTTCGCGCCAAGTTGTCGGGGGCGAACATGAGTGACTTCCTGCGCCGCTTCGCCCAGGTCTTCGCCACGCTGGACAAGCACAATCTGCATTTGCTCGACAACCTGTACAGCCAGGACATCGCCTTTGCCGACCCGCTGCACGAAGTCCACGGCCTGCCCGCCATGCACCGTTACTTCGCAGAGCTGTACAGCAACGTCAGCCAACTGCGCTTCGACTTCCACGGCTTCGACCAGGTGGCCGAAGGCGAAGGTTACCTGCGCTGGAAAATGAGTTTCTGCCACCCGCGCCTGGCGGGCGGCAACGTCATCCGCGTGGAAGGCTGCTCGCACCTGATGTGGCGTGACAAGGTGTACCGCCATCGCGATTACTTCGATGCCGGTGCCCTGCTGTACGAACACTTGCCCGTACTGGGCCGCGTCATCAGTTGGCTGAAAAGGAGAATGGGATGAGCAGTACATCGCCCCGCCGTTATTGGCTGACTGGCGCCAGCAGTGGCATCGGGGCCGCATTGGCCGTGGAGTTGCTCAACAGCGGCGCCCACGTGGCGCTCAGCTCGCGCACCAAAGGGCCTTTGGAAGCGCTCGCGCAACGTTATCCCGGCCAGGTGATGGTGGTGGCGGGCGACCTGACCAACAGCCAGACCGTGCGTGAGATCGGCGAACATATTGGGGTGGTCTGGGGTTCGCTGGACACCGTGATCCTCAATGCCGGCACCTGTGAGTACGTGGACGCGCGGCAGTTTGATTCGTCCATCATCGAGCACGTCGTGCGCACCAACCTGCTGGCCAGCAGTTATTGCATCGAAGCCGCCCTTCCGTTGTTACGCGCCGGGCACACGCCGCACTTGGTGGGTGTCGCCAGCGCCGTGACCTACCTGCCGATGCCGCGCGCCGAAGCCTACGGTGCGTCAAAAGCCGGCCTGCGCTACCTGTTCGAATCCTTGCGCATCAGCCTGTCGCCGGAAAATATCGACGTCACGGTGATCAGTCCGGGTTTTGTCGACACGCCGTTGACCGAACGCAATGATTTCCCGATGCCACTCAGTTGGCCGGCGGACAAAGCCGCCAAACATATCTTCAATAAACTGGAAAAGCGTCCGCTGGAAATTGCCTTCCCCGCGTTGTTCATCGCCGCTCTCTGGCCACTGTCGAAACTGCCGAACCGCGCACAATTGGTCATTGGCAAGCGCATGTTGCGCAGCCAGCCGCCGAAGAAGGACGACCTGTGAAGATCGCCATCATCGGCAGCGGCATCGCAGGGCTGACCAGCGCCTACCTGCTCAGCCGCCAGCATGAGATCACGCTGTTCGAAGCGGGCGACCGCATCGGCGGGCATACCCACACGGTCAACGTGACCGTCGAGGGCCAAAGCTATGCGGTGGACACGGGCTTCATCGTATTCAACGACTGGACGTACCCCAACTTCATCCGCCTGTTGGGACAGATCGGGGTAACGTACAAACCTACCGAGATGAGCTTTTCGGTGTGCGACGAGCACACTCGGTTCGAATACAACGGTAATAACCTCAACAGCTTGTTTGCCCAGCGCCGCAATATTTTGTCGCCGAGGTTCTGGGGCATGCTGCGTGACATCTTGCGCTTCAATCGCCAGGCGCCGCTCGACCTGCAGGAACAGCGCATCAGCGCCGAGATGACCCTGGGCGACTACCTCGACGCCAACGGTTACGGCGAGCGGTTTATCCGCCATTACATCGTACCGATGGGCGCGGCGATCTGGTCGATGTCGCTGGCCGACATGCTGGGTTTCCCCTTGCAGTTCTTCGTGCGTTTCTTCAAGAACCACGGTTTGCTGTCGGTGAGCAACCGCCCACAATGGTGCGTGATCGAGGGGGGGTCCAGCCGCTACATCGAACCGCTGACCCGCAGCTTTCGTGAACAGATCCGCCTCAATTGCCCTGTGCATAACGTCGAGCGCACCGACGACGGCGTGGTTATCCACAGCCCGGCCGGCAGCGAGGCATTTGATCGTGTGGTCTTCGCCTGCCACAGCGACCAGGCCCTGGCGTTATTGGCCGACCCGAGCCAGGCCGAACAAGACATCCTGGGTGCCCTGCCCTACGCCGACAACGACGTGGTGCTGCACACCGACACTCGCCTGCTGCCCGATCGCAAACTGGCCTGGGCCAGCTGGAACTACCGGCTCAGCGGCACTGCGCAGAAGCAGGCGGCAGTGACCTATGACATGAACATCCTGCAAGGCATCGACAGCGCCACCACCTTTTGCGTCAGCCTCAACCAGACGACGATGATCAACCCGCTGAAAGTGCTTGCCCGCTACACCTACGCCCACCCGCAATACAGCCTGGCGGCGGTGGCAGCTCAAGGGCGTCGGGAAGAAATATCCGGCGTGCGCAATACCTTTTATTGCGGCGCCTACTGGGCCAACGGTTTTCACGAAGACGGCGTGGTCAGCGCGCTGCACGTGGCTCAAGCCTTTGGGGAAACCCTGTGAACAGCGCCCTGTACAGCGGCTGGATTGCCCATCGCCGGTTTGCGCCCAAGGCCCATGCCTTTCGCTACCGCATCGGCTTGCTGTACCTGGATTTGAGCGAAGAACACGAAGTGCTTGGCCTTTCGCCCCTGGCCGGGCGTAGCCGCCTGGCGCCCTTCGGTTTTCGCCAGCAGGACTATCTGCGTGAATTGACGCGCACCGGCATCAGCTTGAGTGATGCCGTGCGCCAGGAAGTCGGCAAGGCACTGGGGCGTACACCCCAGGGCGTTATCTGCCTACTGACCCAGGCCCGCAGTTGGGGCCTGGCTTTTAACCCCGTGAGTTTCTTCTACTGCTTCGAGGCCGACGGACGTCTGGCCGCGATCCTGTGTGAAGTGACCAACACCCCGTGGCGCGAGCGTTATCACTACGTGTTGCCGGCCCTGGCCCTGGGCACGGATGAGCACCAGCATTTCGCCGTGGCCAAGGCCTTCCATGTGTCGCCGTTCTTGCCGCGCGACTTGGAATACCGCATGAGCTTCAGCCCGCCCGCCGCCAAACTCGGCGTGCACATGGCTGACTGGCAAGGCGAATTGAAAGTCTTCGACGCCACCTTGAGCCTGCAAAAAGAGACGCTCAACCGTGCCAGCCTGCACCGCTACCTATGGCGCTTTCCGTGGATGACCGCCAAGACGTGTCTCGCGATCTATTGGCAGGCCCTGCGCCTGTTGCTCAAACGCACACCGATTTTTTCCCACCGGGCCGCCGATGGCGCCTCTCGCACTGCAGTCGGGTACACCAAGGATCGCCGCCATGAAATCCCCTAGTTTATCGGTCAAGACCCATCGCCTGAACGTCAACGGCATGACTGCCGCGCTGCTGCGCAAAGCCGTGCTGCGTCAACTCAGCCAATTGCGCCATGGTCAATTGGTGGTGATCGAAGACGGCGAGCGGCAAGTCTTCGGCGCACGCGAAGCGCACCTGCTGGGCGAAATCCAGATCCTTGATTCGGCCGTGTGGGGCCTGGTGGCGGCCAACGGTTCCATCGGTGCCGGCGAGGCATTTATCCACGGTTACTGGAGCAGCCCGGACCTCACGGCAGTGGTTCGCGTGATGGTCAGCAACCTCGACGTACTCGACGCGATGGAAGGCGGCCTGGCACGCCTGGCACGCCCCTTCACCCAGGGCCTGCACTGGCTCAACCGCAATACGCGCAAGGGCTCGCAGAAGAACATCGCCGCCCACTACGACCTGGGCAATGACCTGTTCGAAGAATTCCTCGACCCGACCATGATGTACTCGGCGGCTCAATTCCTGACCGCCGACGACACCCTGGAACAGGCGCAATTGAACAAGCTGGAGCGCATCTGTCAGAAACTCGCCCTCAAGCCCGGCGACCACCTGCTGGAGATCGGCACCGGCTGGGGCAGCATGGCGCTGTACGCGGCGCAGCATTATGGCTGCAAGGTCACCACCACGACTTTGTCCAAGGAACAGTTCGCCTACACCGAAAAACGCATCGCAGCCCTGGGCTTGCAAGAGCAGGTCACGCTGCTGCTGCAGGACTACCGCGACCTTACTGGCCAGTACGACAAGTTGGTGTCGATTGAGATGATCGAGGCGGTGGGCCATCGCTTTCTGCCGACCTACTTCAAACAGTGCGCGCACTTGCTCAAGAGCGACGGCCTGATGTTGCTGCAAGCCATCACCATTCGTGAGCAACGCTTTGAACAGGCCAAGCGCAGCGTGGATTTTATCCAGCGCTACATCTTCCCCGGCGGCGCCCTGCCCTGCGTGCAGAACATGCTGCACATCGTCAGCCGCGATACCGATATGAACCTGCTGCACATGGAGGATTTTGGCCTGCATTACGCGCGAACCCTGCGCCTGTGGCATGAGAATTTTCGCCGCGCCCACGGTCGCCTCGCCGAACTGGGCTACGACGAGTATTTCCTGCGCCTGTGGGAGTTTTACCTGTGTTACTGCGAGGGTGGCTTTATGGAGCGCACCATCGGCACGGCGCAATTGCTGCTGGCCAAACCTTCGGCGATCAACCCGCCGCTGCTCGGTCGCTTCAGTGCTTAAGACCCTGGCCAACGCCGCGCTCTTTCAGTGCGGCTGGTTTGCCTGCGTACTCGGCGGTGACAGTGCATGGTTATTCGTTGGGCTGGCGGTGCTGGCCATTCATCTGTTGTGGATAAGTTCGTGGGCCGCAGACGCCAGGCTGATCCTCATTGTTACCGTCGTGGGTACGCTATTGGACACTGCGTTGCGCACGCTGGGTGTGTTTCAGTTCACCGAGCCGGGCCCGCTGATTCCCTTCTGGTTGATCCTGTTATGGGCGTTGCTGGCGACCACGTTGCGCCATTGCCTGGCCTGGAGCGCCCGCCCCTGGTGGCGTGCGGCGGTACTGGGCGCATTCGGCGGCCCGCTTTCCTACTACGCCGGCAGCCAATTGGCGGGGGTGCAGTTTGGTTATGGGCTCGCCCCCACGATGGCGACGCTGGTGCTGCTGTGGGCCTTGGTATTTGTGGGGTTGCATCGGTTGGCGCGCTGACGTCTGTCAGTCGTTTCACACCTGCGTCACCCGCTTGCCTTACACTGCGCGCCTATGACCAACATCCCTCACACCCAAATCACCGAATCCGCGGTCACCTGCTCGACCTGCGCGGCTTGCTGCTGCCAGCTGGAAGTCATGCTGATCACCGACACCGGCGTGCCGGAGCGCTATATCGACACTGATGACTGGGGCGGCGAAGTGATGCTGCGCCTGGACGACGGCTGGTGCGCGGCGCTGGATCGGGACACGATGATGTGCACGATCTATGAGCGACGGCCGCTGATCTGCCGGGAGTTCGAGATGGGGGCGCCGGAGTGCCTGACCGAGCGCGAAGGGATCGCAACGGCCTACCGCTGATCGTCTGGTGAGTGGAGCTCTAAATGTGGGAGCGGGCTTGCTCGCTCCCACAAGGGTTCTCCGCTGTTACAGCGGCAAGGTGTAGTGCACCGAGTAACTCTCGACCCCATCGTTATTGCTGCTGATGCCCGCGTTGGAATAATGCGTGGCACGAATGCCCACTTCATGCCCGCCCGCGAAGCGCAGGCCGAAGCCCAATCGGTCTTCGAACTGGAAAGCCTGGCCGATGTTGTTGTCTTCCAATTTGGTGCGCGAGAACACCGCTACGCCAATCCCCGCTTCGATGTACGGCTTGACCTTCTCCCCGGCAAACTCATACACAAACACCGGCGAGAACGACAGGCTGCTGGCGCTGGCACGTTTGTCACCATCCCAATAGGTGTAGGCGCCGCTCCAGTAACCGGTCAGTCGACCGGTGTCGCTCTGCCACCAGCTTTTGTCCCAGTCCGATGTCAGCCCCAGCCGATAAGTCATGGTCGAATCGCTGGTGCTCCCCACACCGAATTCCAGGCCAGCAGCCTGTGCCGAAACAGAGTGCCCCACTACAGCGGCCGCAATCGCGGCCAAACAGAACAAGCGCTTCATAAGAAACATCCTTTCCAAACGAAGTTATAGAATTTTTTACAGGCAATCTCGCTATAGAAGCTGGCGTGTAGTCAGAAGTTCCAGCTTATAACGCCGATATTTCACGAATTTTTCACGAAGCGAAGCTTCGCACATCGCCCGGATATTTCCATAGTGTCGGTAGGATATTTCTTAAGTGATACATATCGCCGCTGGTCCAGAACTGCGCAGGTTCTGGATTACCGTCGGCCAGCAACTCGCGCTCGCCCAGCAAACGCTTGAGCTGGCGGGCCACGGCGGCACCGGTGTCGATGAGAATGATGCTGGGGGGCAGCATCTGCGCCAGGAGTGGCTTGAGGAAGGGATAGTGGGTGCAACCGAGGATGATGGTGTCGCAGCCGGCGCTGAGCAGTGGTTCGATGTAACCCTGCAACATCTGGCGCAGGGCTGGGCTGGTCAGGTCACCGCTTTCAATCAACTCGACCAGGCCTGGGCAAGGCTGGGTGATGACCTTCACATCGGTGGCAAAACGGTCGAGCAAGGCGGCAAACTTGGCGCTTTGCAGCGTGCCGGTGGTGGCAAGCACCCCGACAACGCCACTACGAGTAGCAGCGGCTGCGGGCTTGACGGCGGGCTCCATGCCCACCAGCGGCCAGTCGGGAAAATCCAGGCGCAGGTCGGCGACAGCGGCGACGGTGGCTGTATTACAGGCAATCACGAACGCCTTGGCGCCCTGCTCCCGGAAAAACGCTGCCACCCGCCGCGAACGCTCGAGGATAAACGCCGGGCTTTTCTCGCCGTAAGGGATGTGCCCGCAATCGGCCACGTACAGCAGTGATTCGTGGGGCAGCAGTTGCTGGATTTCCTCCAGCACGGTCAATCCGCCGATACCGGAGTCGAACACACCGATCGGCGCGCCCTTATCCATGTTGCGTCCCGCACACGCTGCAACCGGGGTCACGTTTGACGCGCAACTCGCGAAAGCGCGTGGTCAAGGCATCGATCAGCAACAAACGGCCCACCAGAGGCTCACCGAAACCAGCCAGCAGTTTCAAGGCTTCCAACGCTTGCAGGCTACCGACCAGCCCCACCAGCGGGCCGACCACGCCGGCTTCACTGCAGGTCAGTTCGGTATCGCTGCCGTGCCCGTATAAACAGTGGTAGCACGGGCTCTCTTCGCGGCGCGGGTCGAACACCGACAGTTGCCCTTCAAGGCGAATGGCGGCACCGCTGATCAAAGGTTTGCCCGCCGCAACGCAAGCCGCGTTGACCGCTTCGCGGGTGGAGAAGTTGTCGCTGCAATCGAGCACCACGTCCACCGCTTCGACCGCTGCTGCCAGTGAATCGGCATCCAGCGCGGTGCGATGGGCAATCAACGTGATTTCGGGGTTGATGGCCGTCAGGCGGCGCAGGGCCGAATCGACTTTGGTCTGCCCGACGCTGTCGGTGTCATGGATGATCTGGCGTTGCAGGTTGGTCAGGTCGACGGTGTCGAAGTCCGCCAGATGCAGTTCGCCCACGCCCGCCGCCGCCAGGTACAGCGCAACGGGCGCGCCCAGGCCACCGAGACCGACGATCAAGGCACGGCCGTTTTTCAGGCGCAATTGGCCGTCAATGTCGACATGTTGCAACAGAATCTGTCGGCTATAGCGCAACAGCTCCTGATCGGTCAGCACGGCCGGCGTCCCAGGGTGATGCGCTCGTGGCCGCCGAGGTCGATGCGGCTGTGAACCTCTTCAAAGCCTTCCCTCAACAGCAGGTCGCGCACGGCCGGCGCCTGGTCGTAACCGTGCTCCAGCAGCAGTCGCCCGCCGGCATTCAGGTGGGCGGGGGCTTCTTTGATGATCAACCGCAGGTCGTCCAACCCGTCATGGCCAGCCACCAATGCGCTAGCCGGCTCAAAACGCACATCGCCCGCCACCAGGTGCGGATCATTGGCGGCAATGTAAGGCGGGTTGCTGATGATCAGATCATAGGTATGACCTTGCAGTGCACTGAACCAATGGCTGTTCAGCACCATTGCGTTGTTAAGGTGCAGGCGCTGGCGATTGCGCTCGGCCAGTGCCACCGCTTCCAACACTCGGTCGACGGCGGTGACTTGCCAGGCAGGGCGCTCGCTGGCCAGGGCCAAGGCGATGGCACCGCTGCCGGTGCCCAGGTCGAGGACCTTGGCGGGCGTGGCCGGTAACAATTCCAGGGCCGCTTCCACCAGCAATTCAGTGTCCGGACGCGGGATCAGCGTGTGGGGCGCGACCTCCAGGTCCAGCTTCCAGAAACCTTGCTGGCCGAGAATATACGCCACCGGCTCACCGCCACGACGACGTTGCAGGTAGCCGGCAAAAGTCAGCGCGTCTTCACTGGTGACGATTTTCTCGGGCCAGGTGTGCAAGTAGCTGCGCGACTTGCCCAGAGCCGCCGCCAACAACAATTCGGCATCCAGACGCGCAGTGGGCGAATCCGGAAGGTCAGCGGCGCGCAGCAGGCTGGCGATGATGGTCATTTATTCACCTATCGCCGCGAGTTGATCCGCCTGGTATTCGGCGAGCAATGGCTCGATCACGGCGTCTACGCCACCGGCGAGAATCTCGTCCAGGGAGTAAAGCGTGAGGTTGACCCGGTGGTCGGTGACCCGGCCCTGGGCAAAGTTGTAGGTGCGGATGCGCTCGGAGCGGTCGCCCGAGCCCACCAACAGCTTGCGCTCGCTGGCAATCGCGTTGGCGGCGGCGCTGGTCTGCTGGTCGTTGAGCTTGGCCGACAGCCAGGACATGGCCCGCGCACGGTTCTTGTGTTGGGAACGCTCTTCCTGGCACTCCACCACGATGCCCGACGGCAAGTGAGTGATGCGGATGGCGGAGTCGGTCTTGTTGACGTGCTGACCGCCAGCGCCCGACGAGCGATAAGTGTCGACGCGCAAGTCGGCCGGGTTGATCTCGATGGCTTCCTGCTCGTCCGGCTCAGGCAGCACGGCCACGGTGCAAGCGGACGTGTGGATTCGGCCCTGGGACTCGGTCGCCGGCACGCGTTGTACGCGGTGTGCGCCGGACTCGAACTTGAGCTTGCCGTAGACGTTATCGCCTTCAACCCGCGCGATGACTTCTTTATAGCCGCCGTGCTCGCCTTCGTTCTCGGACAGGATTTCTACCCGCCAGCCGCGGCGCTCGGCATACCGCGAATACATGCGGAACAGGTCGCCGGAGAAGATCGCTGCTTCGTCGCCGCCAGTGCCGGCACGGATTTCGAGGAATACGTTGCGCCCGTCGTTCGGGTCCTTCGGCAGCAGCATGCGTTGCAGGTCGCCTTCCAGCGCGGCCAGCTTTTCCTTGGCTTCGCGGACTTCTTCCACGGCCATTTCACGCATGTCCGGGTCGCTATCCTTGAGCAGCGCCTGGGCGCCTTCGAGGTCGGCCTGGGTTTTAAGCCACTGCCCATAGGTGGTCACAATCGGCTCAACTTCCGCGTATTCCTTGGAATACGTACGGAATTTGGCCTGATCAGAGATGACTTCGCCATCGCCGAGCAGGGCGGTCAGTTCTTCGAAACGGTCCTGGAGCACGTCCAGTTTATTGAGCAGTGACGCTTTCATTGCGGTTTTTTATCCGAAGAGCTATCTGACGCGCCCTCACCGAGGGCAAAGAGTTCCTGGGCCATGGCCAGCGCATCGAGGCGGCCTTCGGCGGTAAGCTTTTTTAATTGTACGCTGGGCGCGTGGAGCAGCTTGTTGGTAAGACCGCGCGCCAGTTGCATCAGCACTTCTTCGGCGCTGCTGCCGTTGGCCAGCAAGCGCTGGGCCTTGATCAACTCCTCGTCGCGCAGGCGTTCGCCCTGCTGACGATACGCCTTGAGCACATCCACCGCCGCCAATTCACGCAGGCGCACCATGAATTCTTCGGCGCCCGTGCTGACCATCTCTTCAGCAGCCTGGGCGGCGCCCTGACGGCTCTTGAGGTTTTCGGCGACCACTTCGTGCAGATCGTCGACGCTATAGAGGTAAACGTCGTCCAACTCGCCGACTTCGGGTTCGATATCCCGAGGAACGGCGATATCCACCATAAAGATCGGTTTGTGTTTGCGCAGCTTCAATGCGCTCTCGACCGCGCCCTTGCCAAGAATCGGCAACTGGCTGGCGGTGGAGCTGATGACGATATCGCTGCGCACCAGTTCGGCCGGGATATCCGCCAGCAACACGGCATGCGCGCCGAACTGCTCGGCAAGGATGCTCGCACGCTCCAGGGTGCGGTTGGCGACAACAATGCGCTTCACGCCCAGATCGTGCAGGTGACGGGCGACCAGGGTGATAGTCTCACCAGCGCCGATCAGCAGGGCCTGGCTGCGCTGCAAGTCACTGAAAATCTGTTTGGCCAGACTGACGGCAGCAAACGCCACGGACACCGGGTTTTCACCGATGGCCGTATCGGTGCGCACTTGCTTGGCGGAATTGAACGTCGCCTGGAACAGCCGGCCCAGCAGCGGGCCGACGGTGCCAGCCTCACGCGCCACGGCGTAGGCGGATTTCATCTGGCCGAGGATCTGCGGTTCGCCCAACACCAGCGAATCGAGACCGGATGCCACACGCATCATGTGACGAACTGCCGCATCCTCTTCGTGCACATAAGCGCTCGCGCGCAGGTCGTCGAGGCTTAAATGGTGGTAATCGGCCAGCCAGCGCAGTACCACATCCGCTGAAAGATGTTCCTGCTCTATATAAAGCTCGCTGCGATTGCAGGTCGAAAGGATCGCAGCTTCGCGACTGTCGGTGAGCCGGCAGAGCTGCTGCAGGGCCTCAACCAACTGCTCTGGCGTAAACGCCACGCGCTCGCGCACGTCTACGGAGGCAGTCTTGTGGTTAATACCGAGTGCGAGGAAGGCCATTCAATATCGCTGATGATGTCGGGAAGCCGACAATTGTCCTACTTCGAAAGATTCAGAACAACCACCGTAAGCTATTGTCCTAATGCCTTGTGTCTATAAAGGCACCCACTGAGACTCGGTTATGTTTGGCCGAAGGCTTGTGTCATGATGATCCGACCGCAGGTTAGTCGTCCTCTTCCTATATGAATAGATCTTCCGCGTTGCTCCTTGCTTTTGTCTTCCTCAGCGGCTGCCAGGCCATGGCCCCCGTGTCGCCGGACGGTACGCCGCCGGTGGAAGACAGCACCCCTGCCCCTGAAAAGCCCAAGGTTTATTCCTCGTTCAGTGAAGAAACGGTGTACAGCCTGCTGACCGCGGAACTCGCCGGCCAGCGCAATCGTTTCGACATTGCACTGGACAACTACGTGACCCAGGCCATCAACACCCAGGATCCGGGGATTTCCGAGCGCGCGTTCCGCATCGCCGAGTACCTGGGCGCCGACCAGGCTGCGCTGGATACCTCGCTGATCTGGGCGAAGAACGCACCGGACGACCTGGAAGCACAACGCGCGGCGGCCGTTCAACTGGCACGCGCCGGGCGCTATGACGACTCCATGGTCTATATGGAGAAGGTCCTGCAGGGCAAGGGCGACACCCATTTCGACTTTCTCGCGTTGTCGGCGGCCGACACTGACCAGGACACGCGCAACGGTTTGATGAAGAGCTTCGACCGCCTGCTGCAAAAACACCCGAAGAACAGCCAACTGATTTTTGGCAAGGCCTTGCTGCTGCAACAGGATGACGAAGCTGACGCAGCGCTGAAGCTGCTCGAGCAGAATCCGCCGGAAGAAGGCGAAATCGCGCCTATCCTGCTGCGTGCGCGCCTGCTGCAGAATCTCAATCGCGGCAAGGAAGCGATTCCGCTGCTGGAAAAAAGCATCAAGAAGTATCCGGAAGACAAGCGCCTGCGCCTGACCTACGCGCGCATGTTGGTCGAGCAGGACCGCATGGAGGACGCCAAAGTGCAGTTCGCCAGCCTGGTCCAGCAATACCCGGACGATGACGAATTGCGCTACTCCCTGGCACTGGTGTGCCTGGAAGCCAAGGCCTGGGACGAGGCCAAGGGTTACCTGGAAGAGCTGATCCAGCGCGAAAGCCATGTGGATTCGGCGCACCTGAACCTTGGCCGTATCGCCGAGGAGCGCAACGACCCGCAGGCCGCCCTGCTCGAATACGCCCAGGTCGGCCCAGGCAATGATTACCTGCCCGCCCAGTTGCGCCAGGCCGATATCCTGATGAGCAACGGTCGCACAGACGAGGCGGAAAAACGCCTGGCTGCGGCGCGCGATGCCGAGCCGGACTATGCGATCCAGCTGTACCTGATCCAGGCTGAGACCTTGTCGGCCAACAATCAGGGTGAACGTGCCTGGAAACTGCTGCAACAAGCCTTGCTGCAATTCCCCGACGATTTGAACCTGCTGTATACCCGCGCCATGCAGGCGGAAAAACGCAATGACCTGGCCCAGATGGAAAAAGACCTGCGCCTGATCATCAAGCGCGACCCAGACAACGCCATGGCCCTCAACGCCTTGGGTTACACGCTGTCCGACCGCACCACGCGTTACGCCGAAGCCAAGGTGTTGATCGAACAAGCCCACAAGCTCAACCCGGAAGACCCGGCCGTACTCGACAGCCTGGGCTGGGTGAATTACCGCCTGGGCAACCTGGACGAAGCCGAACGCTTGCTGCGCCAGGCTCTGGAACGCTTCCCCGACCAGGAAGTCGCTGCTCACCTGGGCGAAGTGCTATGGGCCAACGGCAAACAGCGTGAAGCACGACAAGTCTGGGAAAAATTCCTCAAGGAACAACCCGAAAGCCCCATCCTGCGCGGCACCATCAAGCGCCTGACCGGATCCGAGACCCTTTAAGCTTATGTTCTTGCGCCACATTGTTGTTTTCAGTTTCATCGCCCTGCTCGCCGGTTGCGCGGGCATAGGTAGCCGCGAATCCGTTGAAGGCCAGGGCAACCCGGCGCAATGGAAGCAGCACAAGGATCAGCTCAGCAGCATCGACGGCTGGCAAATCGAAGGCAAAGTGGGGGTTCGCGCGCCGAAGGATTCCGGCAGCGGCACCTTGTTCTGGCTGCAACGCCAGGACTACTACGATATTCGCCTGTCCGGCCCGCTGGGCCGCGGCGCGGCACGCCTGACCGGTCGACCGGGGCAAGTCAGTCTTGAAGTGGCCAATCAGGGCCGTTATGAAGCGACTTCGCCGGAAACGTTGCTGGAACAACAGATTGGCTGGAAGCTGCCGGTGTCTCATCTGGTCTGGTGGGTACGCGGCCTGCCCGCGCCTGACAGCAAGAGTCGCCTGAGCCTCAACGGTGACAGCCGCCTGGCCACGTTGGAACAGGACGGCTGGCAGGTGGAGTATTTGAGCTACGTAGAGCAAAGCGGTTATTCGCTGCCTGAACGCATCAAGCTGCACGGTCCCGACCTTGACGTCACGCTGGTGATCAAGGACTGGCAACCGCGCAAACTGGGGCAATAACGTGACTGTACAAACACTGACCCTGCCCTCCCCGGCAAAACTCAATCTGATGCTGCACATCCTCGGTCGCCGTGAAGACGGTTACCACGAGCTGCAGACGCTGTTTCAATTCCTCGACTACGGCGATGAACTGACTTTCGCCGTGCGCGACGATGGCGTGATCAAGCTGCATACCGAATTCGAAGGTGTGCCTCACGACAGCAACCTCATCGTGAAGGCGGCGAAAAAACTTCAGGAACAATCCGGATGCGGACTAGGCATCGATATCTGGATCGATAAAATTTTGCCCATGGGCGGTGGAATCGGTGGCGGCAGCTCGAATGCCGCGACCACTTTGCTGGGGCTCAATCACTTGTGGCAACTGGGTTGGGACGATGATCGCCTGGCCGCGCTGGGCCTGACACTGGGCGCCGACGTCCCGGTTTTCGTGCGTGGCCACGCGGCTTTCGCCGAGGGCGTGGGGGAGAAACTCAGCCCGGAATACCCCGAAGAGCCTTGGTATGTCGTGCTTGTGCCGCAAGTATCTGTAAGTACAGCAGAAATTTTTTCAGATCCGTTGTTGACACGTAACTCTTCTCCCATTAAAGTGCGCCCCGTTCCCAAGGGAAACAGTCGAAATGACTGCTTACCGGTTGTAGCAAGGCGTTATCCAGAGGTACGTAACGCTTTGAATTTGCTAGGTAAATTTACCGAAGCAAAATTAACCGGAACTGGAAGTTGTGTGTTTGGGGGCTTCCCAAGCAAAGCTGAAGCTGATAAAGTCTCGGCCCTTCTTACAGAGACCCTTACAGGGTTTGTAGCAAAGGGAAGCAACGTTTCGATGTTGCATCGCAAGCTGCAAAGTCTGCTCTAAAGGAACCGAGTGTTAGGCACTCGTTGCAACAGATACAGGGGCGTCGCCAAGCGGTAAGGCAGCAGGTTTTGATCCTGCCATGCGTTGGTTCGAATCCAGCCGCCCCTGCCATTTTCTATACTCATCCAGGTTACCCTCAGCCTCTAGGTACTGCGCGTGTCCAAGATGATGGTCTTTACGGGGAATGCTAACCCCGATCTGGCTCGGCGTGTTGTACGTCAGCTGCATATCCCTCTCGGTGACATCTCTGTCGGTAAGTTCTCCGACGGCGAAATTACAGCCGAGATCAATGAAAACGTTCGCGGTAAAGACGTCTTCATTATTCAGCCGACTTGCGCTCCGACCAACGATAACCTGATGGAACTCGTCGTGATGGCTGATGCCTTCCGCCGCTCCTCAGCGACTCGAATCACAGCTGTAATCCCTTACTTTGGTTATGCCCGTCAGGATCGCCGTCCGCGTTCCGCACGTGTGGCTATCAGCGCGAAAGTCGTCGCTGACATGCTGACCGTGGTAGGTATCGACCGTGTTCTCACGGTTGACCTGCACGCTGACCAAATCCAGGGGTTCTTCGATATTCCGGTAGATAACATCTACGGCTCCCCCGTATTGGTGGATGACATCGAAGACCAGCGCTTTGAAAACCTGATGATCGTGTCCCCGGACATTGGTGGCGTCGTGCGTGCACGGGCTGTTGCCAAATCCCTGGGCGTGGACCTCGGGATCATCGACAAACGCCGTGAGAAAGCCAATCACTCTGAAGTGATGCATATCATCGGTGATGTCGAAGGGCGTACCTGTATTCTGGTTGATGACATGGTCGACACCGCCGGCACCCTGTGCCACGCGGCGAAAGCCTTGAAAGAGCACGGTGCGGCTAAAGTCTTCGCCTACTGCACACACCCTGTGCTGTCGGGCCGAGCGATCGAGAACATCGAGAATTCCGTGTTGGACGAACTGGTGGTGACGAACACCATCCCGTTGTCCGCCGCCGCTCAAGCCTGTGCGCGTATCCGTCAACTGGATATCGCACCGGTCGTTGCCGAGGCGGTCCGCCGCATCAGCAATGAAGAATCGATCAGCGCGATGTTCCGCTAAGGGTCAAACCTTCGGCACATCTAACTGACGAAAAGCGCCCCGCCCCGACATTCTGTTGGGGCGGGGCTTTTTTGCCCATGTCGAGTACGGCGCTGGTCGCAAACGCCCCTCGATGATGGCTATTTTGGAGATACAAAATGACTGACTTTACTCTGAACGCTCAAGCGCGTACTGACCTGGGGAAAGGTGCGAGCCGCCGCCTGCGTCACGCCGCCAACATCCCAGCCGTTGTATACGGTGGTAACAAAGCTGCTGAATCCGTGACCATCCTGGCCAAGGAAATCGCCAAACTGTTCGAAAACGAAGCTGCCTACAGCCACGTTATCGAGCTGAACGTCGACGGCACCAAGCAGAACGTCATCGTTAAAGCGATGCAGCGTCACCCGTCCAAGCAGTTCATCATGCACGCTGACTTCGTTCGCGTTGTAGCTGGCCAGAAACTGACCGCCATCGTGCCTGTGCACTTTGTTGGTGAAGACGCTCCGGTCAAGAAAGGCGGCGAGATCTCGCACGTTCTGAACGAAATCGAAGTGACCTGCCTGCCGAAAGACCTGCCTGAGTTCATCGAAGTCGACCTGTCGGCTCTGGAAATCGGCGCTATCGTTCACCTGTCCGACCTCAAAGCCCCTAAAGGCGTTGAGTTTGTCGCACTGGCTCACGGTGATGACAAAGCTGTTGCCAACGTTCACGCTCCACGCGTTGCTCCAGAAGCTGAAGAAGGCGCTGCAGAGTAATTCACTCTGTATTGCCGGAGCTTGAGGAAACATCGCGGACCGGAACGTAGCGAGAAAGCGGGCGATAACGCGGCGTTTACTCTTGAGTAAATAGCTTCTGTCGTCCACTTTCGCCGCACACCGGTTGCGGCGATGTTATCCACAACTCCAAAGGAAGGGCCCCTGTCGTGACTGCCATTAAACTGATCGTTGGCCTGGGAAATCCAGGCGCCGAATACGAACAGACCCGGCATAACGCGGGGGCCCTTTTTGTTGAGCGCATCGCCCACGCCCAAGGTGTGAACCTGGTGGCCGATCGCAAATATTTTGGCCTGACCGGGCGCTTTTCGCACCTGGGTCAGGATGTTCGTCTGCTGATTCCCACCACCTACATGAACCGCAGCGGCCAGGCTGTCGCGGCACTTGCGGGCTTCTTCCGGATCAAACCCGAGGAAATCCTGGTGGCCCATGACGAACTGGACCTGCCACCCGGTGTTGCCAAGCTCAAGCTGGGCGGCGGGCATGGCGGGCACAACGGCCTGCGCGACATCATTGCGCAGTTGGGCAATCAGAATAATTTCTACCGTCTGCGGCTCGGCATTGGCCACCCAGGCGTTGCCAGTATGGTTTCAAATTTCGTCCTGGGTCGTGCGCCACGCGCCGAACAGGAAAAACTCGATGCCAGCATCGACTTTGCCCTCGGCGTGCTGCCGGATATCTTCGCCGGTGAATGGAACCGCGCGATGAAAAACCTGCACAGCCAGAAGGCCTGACTCTTACCGAGGGGAAACACCATGGGATTCAATTGCGGCATCGTCGGCCTGCCCAACGTCGGCAAATCCACCCTGTTCAACGCCCTGACCAAGTCCGGTATTGCGGCGGAGAACTTCCCCTTCTGCACCATCGAGCCCAACAGCGGTATCGTGCCGATGCCGGATCCACGCCTGGACGCCCTGGCGGCCATCGTCAATCCAAAACGCATCCTGCCGACCACCATGGAATTCGTCGACATCGCTGGCCTGGTTGCCGGCGCGTCGAAAGGTGAAGGCCTGGGCAACAAGTTCCTGGCCAACATCCGTGAAACCGATGCCATCGCCCACGTGGTCCGCTGCTTTGAAGACGAGAACGTGATTCACGTCTCCAACAGTGTCGACCCGAAACGCGACATCGAAATCATCGACCTGGAACTGATCTTCGCCGACCTCGACAGCTGCGAGAAGCAACTTCAGAAAGTCGCGCGCAACGCCAAGGGTGGCGACAAGGACGCCGTGGTCCAGAAAGGCCTGCTGGAGCAGTTGATCGCTCACTTCACCGAAGGCAAGCCGGCACGCAGCCTGATGAAGAACATGGGCGTCGATGAGAAGGCCGTGATCAAGGGCTTCCACCTGCTGACCACCAAGCCTGTGATGTACATCGCCAACGTCGCTGAAGACGGCTTCGAGAACAACCCACTGCTGGACGTGGTCAAGGCCATCGCTGACGAAGAAGGCGCCATCGTTGTTCCGGTGTGCAACAAGATCGAAGCGGAAATCGCCGAACTGGATGACGGCGAAGAAAAGGATATGTTCCTCGAGGCCCTCGGCCTGACAGAACCTGGCCTGAACCGCGTAATCCGCGCCGGCTACGAGATGCTCAACCTGCAGACCTACTTCACCGCCGGTGTTGAAGAAGTCCGCGCCTGGACCGTCAAGGTCGGTGCCACCGCACCACAGGCCGCCGGTGTGATCCACACTGACTTCGAAAAAGGCTTTATCCGCGCCGAAGTGATCGCCTACAACGACTTCATCCAGTTCAAGGGTGAAGCCGGTGCCAAGGAAGCAGGTAAGTGGCGTTTGGAAGGTAAGGAATACATCGTTAAAGATGGCGATGTGATGCACTTCCGTTTCAACGTGTAATCGCTACTCGCGGTTTACGTCGAATATAAAAAGCCGATGCACTGCATCGGCTTTTTTGTGGGCGACGACTTTACGAATACTCTGACACAACAGATCAGTCTAAATATCAACGGTTTTCAGACTCTGCCTACTCTCCCCTGCACCGCTCTACTTAATACGTTTAGCGACCGAAAACTATCAAACTTATCCCACATGACTTCGGCAACTAATCACCCTAAGGACCGGTGATAACTGTTATAAAATTCGCTCTATTGTGCAGAGCCTGCACGTTGTCTTTTCGACAGTGAAGCAAGAGCGAGTATGGAGTAATCATCCGATGTCGGCGCTTGACCACATGGAAAACGAAACAAGCACCTCACTCATTGAAGACGCTGACATTGAACATGTCTTGAGCAGCACTGCCCCCCTCAACGTTGACATCCTGTTGCTGGGAGAAACCGGCACCGGCAAAGATACCTTGGCACAACGCATTCATCGGCTATCAGGGCGACGGGGTAACCTGGTCGCGGTCAATTGCGCAGCCATTCCGGAGACCCTGGCGGAGAGTCAACTGTTTGGAGTCAACAGCGGCGCGTACACCGGCGCCGTGCAATCACGAGCAGGCTTCATCGAAGCCGCGCACCTGGGCACCTTGTACCTGGATGAAATCGACAGCTTGCCGCTCTCGCTCCAGGCCAAGCTGCTGCGAGTTCTGGAGGCTCGTGGCGTTGAGCGCTTGGGTTCGACCCGCTTCATTCCGGTGGATATGCGCGTTATAGCGTCTGCCCAGCAGTTGCTGCATAAAATGGTCGAGCGAGGGGCGTTCAGGCGCGATCTTTATTTCCGCCTGAATGTGGTCACCATCCAGCTCGCGCCCCTGCGTGAGCGCCGTGAACGCATTATCCCTTTATTCTTGAGCATGCTCAGGCAGGAGGCCGAGCGATTCAAACGCCCACCACCTTCGCCGCCCTGCACGCTGCTGCTGCAACTGCTTGACTATTCCTGGCTGGGTAACGTGCGTGAATTGCGCTCGGCCGCCAAGCGCTGCGTACTGGGACTGCCACCGCTGTGTGGGCCGACCATGCCGGATGAAGGGGTCGAGATAGGCCTCAAGGGCCGCCTTCAACAGATTGAAAAGACGCTGATTGAAGAGTCTCTGCTGCGGCACGAACACAATGTGGACCGTGTGGCAGTCGAGTTAGGCGTGGCCAAACGCACGCTTTACTACCGAATGAAACAACTTCATATTTCGTTGGATTAAACCCCAGGCAATCAACTAACAATTCGAAACATTTGCACGGAAAACTTCAGGAACGCCATCCACACCAACGGCCACATAGTTAGTGCCAGCAGCGATTCAAACATTATGAATCAAACTGGCAAACCCACTATCTTTATTGCAGGCATCCATGGAGAACACCCAATGACGATACCCTCTAACACCGGCTATACCCCTTATCCGGTAAACAATGGTTATGGCGCAGGCGCAGGCGCACCGAGTTTGGAAGAAACCGCCGAAGGATCTAAAGAAGACAACAAAAAGATCGCAGAGTTGTCTCGAGACGCCAGGTGGCAAGTCGGCTTGAAGGCTGTTGCTGACAGCTACCGTTAAGAATGGCCAGCTTCCCCGAGGCAATCAGTCGGGGAAGTTTTCTACACCGGCGACACTTACCCAGCGTCGCCCTCCTGAGCCCTTGATGCAAAAGGTCTGGCATGCAAATCAAAACCGTTTTTTCCGCAGAGCATGACGACACTGGCAGCGCACACAGATCAGTTGAATATTCACCCGCACCGTCTGCCGATATCCATCTCTTCACCTCAGCCCTGGCACAGCCAACCCCCCTGGCTGCCACCACGCATCGGGCTGAACGGAACAGCCTGCTGGCAGATGCGTCAGACGCGCTCGCCCACTCAACAGAACGCATGGGCAAAAGTTTGCGCGCCCTCAGTAAAAAAAATAACGAGCGTGCAATGCGGGACTACCCCAGCCACCTTTCCAACACCTTGCTGCTGACTCACATCCTGGTCAAGAGTGTCGGGAAAACCGCCCAAGGCCTCGATAAAATCAGCAATTTGCAGTAGATGGGCATGAAGTCCTTCCTCCCCGCTCTGCTGCTTTTATGGCTCGCCTTCTTGCTGAACGGTTGCAGTGAGCGCGTCGAACTCCACCGCCAATTATCCGAACAGGAAGCCAACGAGGTCATTGCCGAATTGGCTGACAAGCATATCCGCGCACAAAAAGTGCCGGCTAAAGACGGTGTTGTCGTGGTCGTCAATGCCATCGACATCGGTCGTGCCGTGCGTACGTTGGAGGCGGTCGGATTGCCCAAGATCGCACGTACCACATTGGGCGATACGTTTCGCAAGGACGGCGTCATTTCAACACCACTGGAGGAGCGGGCTCGGTACATCTATGCCCTGTCCCAGGAGCTTGAGGCGACCTTGTCGAACATTGACGGAGTCATCGTCGCCCGGGTGCATGTGGTGCTTCCAGAGCGCATCGCGCCGGGAGAACCGGTGCAACCGGCCTCTGCTTCGGTGTTCATCAAGCATGATCCGCGGCTAGACCCCGATAATATCCGTTCTCGGGTTCGCCGAATGGTTGCCAGCAGCATCCCGGGAATGTCCACGGCGGTGGATAACCCGCAAAAGCTCACGGTGGTCTTCGTGCCTTCAATCGCCTATCAAGAGCAACGGCAGCTGGCGTATTTCGGGCCGTTCTTGATACCCGCAAATGACCTCGGCTTTTGGCGCGCCAGCATGACCCTTACATTGGTTGCCATCGTGATGACGACGGCCGCGTTACTCTTCCTGCGCAACCGGCGACAGCGGGCAATCCAAGCGGCGGCCGGCTACTCAGATAATCCGCAAGCGACCAACCCGTGAGTGAACACCTGGGCTGGGCGCAATGGTGGGCGCGTCCTTGGAGGTCGGCACACGATGACTGGCGTACCCTCGGCGACCCAGTAATCAACGCGCTGTGCCTTATCGACGCCCCAGTGAACTGTACCGTCGAAGGGATTACCCCCGGCCTGCCCCCTGCTCCTCACCCCACGCTGCTCAAGCTGGCCTTGGCGTCGGCCTCGGAACTCGATTTCGTGCTCGATCTGCTTGACAGCATTTGTAGGCCGCAAACCACCACCGCCTTGCAGGAGGATCATTACCTATGGTGCAAGCGAATTGCCAAGGCCCTGCCCCCGCAAACACTGTTACCTGCAGACGATCCGTTGCAGCTGCTGCGTGCATGGGTTGAGCCTCCCGTCTGGCAACGCCTCCGATTGCGCTTTTGCTTTGCGCGTGTGCTCGAACTGGAAAGAAGCCACCGCCCATACGCCGGCGATGCGAGTCGCCTGGATACCCTGTGGCAAGCCGTGGTGTGGCGCATGACAACACGCGCCAGCACTCGCTTGGTGCCTGCGCCCCACGCAATGGACAACTGAAGATGCTCTGCCGACGCAAAATCACGCTGCCGCCCGACGCCCATAGCCTGTCGCACGGGCTGATTCCCAGAGAGGTGCTCGCTGACTGCACCCAAGCCGAACACCTGTTAACCCGCGCCAAGGCTCAGGCTGACGCGTTGCTCAACCGCGCACAACTCAGCCGCGAGGCGCTTTTGGAGCAGGCGGGCCAGGCGTTCTGGCAACGCGCCAACGCACAGCTGCATCGATGGGAAAACGAGCAAAAAGCATTGAGCGACAACCTGGAGCGGTACATCACAGGGGTCGTCAACCAGGCGATCAGGCACCTGCTTGACGAGACGCCGCAGCCACAACGCCTGGCAGCGCTGCTCAAGCAATTGCTGGCAAGCCAGGTACCGGAGGTGAATGCGCTCCTGTTGTGTCATCCACGGGAAATCGAGGCACTCAAACATTGCCTCAGCCGCCATGACGCCGCGCGTTGGAGACTTCAGCCAGACGACACCATCAGCACTCAAACCCTCGTTCTGAAAACCGACGAAGGCGACTTTCACATCAATTGGGCCTCCATGCTTGCCCCGTTTTCCAAAGAAGGTGATCAGGCTCCACTGGCTGGCCTGGCGCAATCAACTTGGAACTGAATAGCCAGCACTGACCACAGAGGTGAGGTCTATCAGGAGAGAATCATGGACTTCTATAACGGCTTCAAACGTGAGCTTCTGGGCCAAGTTAAGGCTGACACCCTGCGTTATAAAACCTTCGAACAGTCCCCTGCGGAGACCTCAGAGGACATGCTGATGTTTTACGAGAGCATGTTTAAAAGGCATCACTCCGATTGGGCGTTCAACGAGCACAGCCGGGTCAACCACATGCTGTTCAAAACCGCACTAGACGGTGTGCCATAAGTTGGAAGATCAACTTATTGACTGGTTGGGCGGCGACTCAGAACAGATGCTCGCCCTCGAGAACAACGATGAAATCATCCTGAAACGTCACGGCGACGCCGTGTTGATCTGCGTTCAACTGACGTCCTGTCGGCCGGATCACGCACCGTTGCACTGTTGGCTGCGACTGGGTGCGGTCAGCCTGAATCACTTTCAAGGCTCGCTTGCCCAAGCGCCTGACAGTGGCGCGCTCTGGTTGGTCCAATGCCTGCGCACAGACCCGCACGAGACGTCGTTGCTCAACAGCCTCGAAGCCCTGCTCAACCAACGCGACACGTGGCGCTCGACGTTCGCGCGCCTTGCCCTGCCGGCTCATCAATCCAAACCTACTTCGTTACGTTCGCTGTCGTATTAACCAGAGAACTCTATGTACAACAAGACCCACAGCTATAACCGCATGCCTACTGCCTTGCCCGGAACATCGTCAAGGCTTGCCCCCTGGCGTTGCCTGCTCACACTCCCCTGGTTGCTGATACCTGCGCAAAGCGTCCTGGCCGCCATTCCCCCGGAATGGAAAAACACCGCCTACGCCTATGAGGCCGAACACAAACCACTACGCGAAGTCCTCGAAGACTTCGCCCAGACCTTTGGCACGCAATTGCAAATCGAGGGCCTGCTGGAGGGGGACGTCAACGGCAAGATCCGCGCGAACACCCCACAGTCACTGCTGGACAGACTAGGTGTCGAACACCGTTTCCAGTGGTACCTCTACAACAACACGCTCTACATCAGCACGCTGGATCAGCAGGAGTCAGCACGCCTGGAGGTCTCATCAGAGACGATTTCCGACCTCAAGCAGGCGCTGACCGATATCGGATTGCTCGATAGCCGTTTCGGTTGGGGCGAGTTGCCCGAAGACGGGGTCGTACTCGTCTCCGGCCCCAAGCGCTATATCGAACAGATCAAGCAGTTCAGCAGCCAGCGCCGCTCACCGGATGAAAAACAGAGCGTGTTGAGTTACCCGTTGAAGTTTGCCAATGCGACGGACCGCCAGGTGGATTACCGCGGAGAAAAACTCAACATTCCCGGTGTCGCCAGCATTTTACGCGGGCTGCTGGAACCACGCTCTGCCTCTACGCTCACGGGGCTGAATCCACGCCCATCATCCCAACCCGCGCCTCTCACGCCCAATGTGCCGCGACTGGGCAACCCGCTGCTGGGCCAAATGCTCGGTACACAGGGCAACACCGGGCCAGTGGACGCAGCACCCGCATTGACGCCGCGAGCACCGGTACCCGCCAGCCGGATCCGCGTCGAAGCCGATGTGCGCAATAACGCCGTGCTCATCTATGACCTGCCGGAACGCCAGGCGATGTACCGCGAACTGATCACCCAACTCGACGTTGCGCGAAAGTTGATCGAAATCGACGCGATCATTCTCGACATCGAGCGTACGCAATTGCGCGAATTCGGGGTGAACTGGGGTTTCCAGAACAGCCGCTTCCGGGGCGGCGTCAACATGGCACCCGGCACATCGTCGCAGTTGTCGATTGAAAACCGCGATCGTTTCTACGCCGATATCCGCGCGCTGGAAGAGAAGGGACTGGCAACCATGGTGTCGAACCCATCGGTGCTGACCCTGGAAAACCAACCGGCGGTGATCGATTTCAACCGCACCCAATACCTCACTCCCGGCAGCGAAAACGCAACCATTTTACCCGTCACCGTGGGCACCAGCTTTCAGGTCGTGCCCAGGGTCACCACCAGCCGCGGCGTTCACCAGATCCATTTGGCAGTGGACATTGAAGATGGCAATTTCGACGCGACCAACCCTGACCCCAACCACCTTGATGTACGCCGGGGCAAGGTCAGTACACAAGCCGTGATGGCGGAAAAGCGCTCGCTGGTGGTCGGCGGTTTCCATGTCACCGAAAGCACAGACAAACAAAGAAAGATTCCCCTGCTGGGAGATATTCCCCTGCTGGGCAAGGCGCTGTTTTCCTCGACGGAGCGCCAGAACAATCGACGTGAACGCCTGTTTATCCTCACACCCCGCGTTATCGGGGACCAGGACGACCCGTCTCGCTATTTGCCGCAGGCCGACCAGGCCGAGTTGCAAGCCGCCCTCACACCGCTGGCCAGGCGGATTTCACCGCACGAACCGGTGATCAAGCGCAGTGACATCATCAGCACCCTGGCACGTATGGTCAGCGGGGAAGTGCCCAAAGCGTTCAACTCGGCGCCGATGCCTCTGGGACTGAACAGCTTGTGCAGCACCCGTGACTTACTGGCGCTTAATACCGACCGCAGCCAGTGGTACGCAGGCCCGCATTACAACGTGGCGGTCGTGGTGTTGCGCAACCAGTTCAAGCGCAACGTACGTATCGACGAAAAAGAGTGCAGCAACTCGCAGACCCTGGCGGTCACCGTGTGGCCGCGCGCCTGGCTCAAGCCAGGCGAAGAAGCCGAGGTGTTTATCGCCATGCGTCCGGTGGTGAAGGACGAACACCTCAGTGTGCCCCGCCCCTCCTTGATCACTCCAGCCCGGAAGGCCACGCCATGAAACACAGCTTGTTGTACGTCACCCTGATCTTCGCAGTCCTGCACCTCGCCGGTTGTACACCCACCTGCAAAGGTGATTCATACTCACGCCCACAATCGACCCAGGGCAAGATGGTGATCTGGTGGCCGCCGCAGATGCGCGTCGAACCTGGGCCCGCCGGCGAGCGGCCGGATTACCAGACAGTGTCGCTGGAACGGTGAAGCTTCCAGGTATGCCCGATGATCGACGCCAGGCATTCCTGGACGACCTGGTGAGCGGCACCGCCGCTCACCTGTCCCTCGCGCCCGGTATCAAGGTAGGCGCACTGAACGCTGGAAATTGCCCGGGACTTGCCCTGCACGTCGCTCGCGAAGCGTTGCAGGCCGGGCAATTGCAGCGCGTGCTGGAGCGACGCTTTGAGCAAGCGTTGGCATTCGATGGCTGCTTTATTTACCTCGACGCCCAGAACACCCTGGTGATCTGGCACGCACTGCCGGCAACTGCCAGCACGCTCGACAGGATCCTCAGCCGGATGCTGTCGCTGGCCACGCTGCAAGCCTTGGACAGGTGATCAACGCCGCTCAAGCTCGGGCAGTTCCAGGGTTTCGCGCTTGGCCTCATCGTCGAGCTCGCGCAAGGTCCGGTAAATCAGCGCCACGGCCTGCAAGGTTTCACGAGGGATGCTGGCGCCCAGTTTTTTCGTGTAAAGCGTGCGCGCCAGCCATACACACTGGATCACCGGTACGTCGGCCGCCTTGGCACGGCGGATCAATGTGCGGGCTTCATCGTCCGTGCCTTTGCTCACCAACATCGGCAGCGGTGTCTTACCCGGTCGGTAATACAGCGCGACAGCAAAGTGCGTTGGGTTGACCACCAACATGTCGGACTCCTCCAACTTGGGCAGCTTGACCTTCGGTTCTTCCTGGGCCAACTGGTACGCCAACGAACGGCGCTGCCCCTTCACATGAGGGTCACCCTCCATGTCCTTGTACTCTTTGACGACCTCCACTTGAGTCATGCGCATGCGCTTGGCAAAAAAGTGCTTGGTCAGGGTCAAGTCGACAAGCGCCAGCACTAGCAGCATGCCAAGGCACACATGCAACAGATGACGGAACAGCGCGATCAACGCCACGATGTAGCTTTGCAGGTCACTGTTGGCCAGGTTGATCAGCGTGCCGATCGAGGGCCGGATCACCACATACAGGATCAAACCGATAAGGAATGCTTTCGCCACGCTCATCAACAGGTTCATCAACTGCTGCGCAGAAAACATCTGCTTGACCTGGCTCACGGGGTTGAGACGATTGAAATCCATCTTCAGGGCTTCCGGCGCAAACAGCAGCCCGAACTGCATCCAACTGCTGATCAGCTTGGTAGTAATCGCAACCCCGACCATCAACAGGGCGAAGGAGAAGAACACCCCCAGCCCGTCGAACAGCACCTCTTCCAGTGCGCGCGTGAAAGGCTGATTCAGACGTGACATCGGCAACAGCATCAATTGCTGGAAGCGTTGCAGACTGGTTTCGGCGGTGAACAAGGCGATTTCACTGATCGCCGTCAACGCCAGCAGTTTTGCGACATCCTGGCTCTGGGCGACCTGGCCTTTCTTGCGTTGGTCCCGCAGTTTCTTGGCGGACGCCGGGTGCTTTTTTTCGCCGGAATCACTCATGGCACCGCGACCTTGAACAAAACGCCCAATGAATGTTTAAGATCGCCCAGCAGGCTCATGCGCCCAACGATCAGATCCTCCAACAGCGCAAAGTACAACAGCAGAATGCCAATGCCCGCCAGGCTCTTGACCGGTGGCGCCAGGGTACTCACTTGTAACTGCTGGCTGTAGACCCCCAACAGTGCAATGCCGAACTCCAGCAACAACAACACCGCAATAAAGGGCGCGGCATAGAGCAGCATGTGGGTGAAGGTATCGCCAAGCAGGTCGACGAACACACCGATGCCATTCGCCGCAGGGAGCGGAAACCACAGGGTGGGCGGCCAGATCAGGTAACTGTCCCAGATCACTTGGGTCAACGTGCCCAACCCGAGACTGGTTATCAGCAAGAAAATCGCCAATTGCTTGAACAAGTGCCCGATTGGTGTCGCATCCGGCCCCAGTGAAGGGTTGAGTTGCCCACCTGCCAAGGCGCCGCGCTGGTTGTCCAACAGTGCCCCCACTGACTCGAACATCCAGAACGGCATTGCCAGAAGCACCCCCAGTAAGATACCCAGTGCCACCTCCTTGAGTACCAACGCAGCCAGCATTAGTGCGGAGTAATCCACGCCCGCCAATGCGGCATGAATACCCGGCGCGGGCATCAACGCCATGACCATCACCAGAGTGTGCCGCGGCATACCGCGTATGTGTTGAAAGCAGAACGCCGCCACCAGGATGCCGCAGGGGTAGATGCGTGCCATGCCGATCACCAGGCTGGGTAGGTATTCGAGATAGACCAACATGAGCAGGACCTCAGTTCAGCGCCGAGCGGCCGATCATTTCAAAGGTCAGGTTGATCAATTGGATCAACTCCACACCAATCCAACGGCCCGTCATGATCAGCGTGACGCCCACCGCCACCAACTTGATACCAAAGGGCAGTGTCTGGTCCTGTATCTGCATCAACGCCTGCACCAGGGACGTCAGCACCCCCACCACTACTGCCACGATCAACGGCGGCGCCGTCAGCAGCACCACCAGCAACATGCCCTGCTTGAACAGCACGATAGGTTCCATAGGGCACTCAGAGATAGGAAAGGAAAAGACTGTCGAGCAACCGCGACCAACCAGACACCATCACGAACAACAACAGCTTGAGCGGCAGGGAAATGGTCATCGGCGAAACCATTTGCATGCCCAGCGCCAACAACAAGTTGGAGACAATCAAGTCGATGACGATGAAGGGAATGTAGATCAGAAAGCCGATCTCAAACCCCGCCTGCAACTGCGATAAAACGAACGCCGGAATCAGCAGGATGAGGTCTTCGCGCTGTACCTCCTGAGCCATCTGCGCAGGCCATAAGCGCTTGGAATTCTCCAAAAGGTGTGTCAGTACATCCGGGTCAATATTGCGCAGCATGAAGGCACGTAGGGGTTTGATGGCCTCATTTCCCGTCTGCAGAAGCGTTTGCACGCTGCTCAAGTCAAGGGGTGAAACCTTGATACTCTCCGCGATTTCATACCCTACCGGCGCCATGATAAACAGCGTGGCCGCCAACGCGATGCCATTGATGGCCATGCTGGGCGGCACCTGCTGCACGCCTATGGCGTTACGGGTGATCATCAACACAATCACAATTTTCAAGAACGCTGTGCAGACGATCAACAACATGGGCATCAATGACAATGCCGCCAGAAACACCGCGAGAACTAAGGGGTCCAGCCCTTGAAACATCATCCGCCGAACATCACGCGGGACAGCTGCAAGCCCAGGCGCCCGTCGATCTCAACCAACTGCCCCAGGCCGATCGGCCGGTCACCGTAATAGAGGCCAGCCATACCGGGAGCGTAACCAGCGATGCCCAATACGGCCCCGGGCGCGAGGCTGCGCAAATCGCCCAGGGTGAGGTTCAGCGTTCCGCAGCGTATGTTCAGTGCCATGCTCAACTCATCAAAGGGCTCATGGCCGAATACGTCCAATACCGGCTCATCTTCGTCATACCCCGAGTAGTGGGGAGGGGTAAATTCTTCATCCACGGATGTGCCCTCAATTGAAGTCAGTGTCAGACATAACACGCCTGTGTCATCGTCAATGCGCCCATGCAGTCGCTGCCTGCCAACCTGTACATGGCCAGCGCCCTGGGCCTGGAAAAAACTCTGTTCCAATATCAGCACATCACCAACGCGCAGGCTGCGCGCTTGTGCAATCGGCAGTTGCAGGCGCCCAAGGGTCACGGCAATTGCCAGTTGAAACGACGCTGGCAACGGCGCGGCATTGCGGCGCCACGCTCCGGCATCACACAACGCGAGGAAGTTCACTGCCGTCAGCCACAGGTAGCCCATCGCCCGGGATGCCCCCAGCGTCACGCTGAGTCGGCAACCAAAACCCTTGGGGCGATCGACCTCCAGCAGTCGCACATGACCCAGCAGCGCTTGTACCTGCGGGCTTAGGTGGTGCTGGAACAACGCCCAGAACCAGGAGTCCGGATCGTTGCCCGCCTTGGCCAAGGTCACCGGACATTCACCCAGCAGACTGAGCAGGGGGCCCGCCTCGGCCAATGCCAGCACCCCGCGTGCCGTTTCAAAGCACAATGATTGCTCCCCATTGGGCGCACGACCCGGTTCGAGCGACAGCTCTCCACGCTGCCCCGCAACGTCGAACGACAGGCGCAAGCCGCGTCCGAGACGACGACGTGCAGCAACCACATCGCCACTGACCCGCGGCAACGGCACCGCCGGAATCATCATGCCGACCCGACAGAGGGAAGCAGCAGGCTGACCGTCTGCCCCAACGTTTGTGTAAACCGGTTTTCAAGCTCTTGCCGCACGCCATTGAGCCAGCGCGCCGTCTCATCCTCTTGCGCTTCAAGCTCGATGCTCCAGGCGCTCTGTTCACGGCGCACACTGGCGTTGATGCGCCCCAGGCGAGGCAGGTACAGCACCGCTTGAAGCGGCCACTGCGAAGCGGCCTGCATACGAGGTGCCAATTGCTCGGACAGCGCCTCGATCATCGCAGCACCGCCCGACGCCTTGGTTCCCGACAACTGAGTCCCGGCACCAGAACCTTCACCGTCATCAGCCCACAACTGGGAAAACAATCGCGTCAGCTCCGTGGGTACAACGCCTGCCATTCCCGGCTCTCGCTCTTCTCGCGCGTCACGCGGTCGGGGACGCTCGGCGGGTTTATCTGAAACCTGGGTCATGTCGGCTCCTGCGCCAGTAAAAGAGATAACTCCTTGAGTTTTTCCACCTGTCGCAGGCAGGCGGTGACCTGTTTCTGAGCCCTGCCGACGCAGGTCTGTTTTTCTTCCTGCTGGCCCTGCAAGGCTTCCAATTGCCCCATGCCCCGGCGAGTCGTGGCAGACAACGAGCGCTCCTGCGCGCCCCAGGACTTCAGCGCCTGCATGTTCAATACCTGCCCCTGGTGCTGGCTGAGCAACTGGGCGCTTCGCTCGGCTTCCTCGCGTCGGGTCTGCTCAAGCGCATCCTCGGCCTGACGGATATTGGCAAGCAGGGCCTGCTGGGCCCGCTTAGCCTCACGCAAGACGCGCTCGGCCCGGTCTGCCCGGTGCCGTCGCAGGCGTCGCAGCGTCTCGACTTCGCCAAGCAGCCCTTCAGAATGGGACATAGGCGGTCAGCTCCTTGAGTTGTTCCAGCGTCACAGCCATCGGCGCAGGCTCACGCAAGTCCTGGCGCAAGAAATTGTCCACAGCCTGGCGACTGTCCACGGCCAGATCGGTCAAGGCATCGCTACCGGGCTGGTACTCCCCCAGCTTGAGCATCAGTTCGATCTGCTGATACGCCGACAACAAGCGTCGCAACGCCGTACCCGCCTGGATGTCCGCAGGCTCGGCGACGTTGCTCAAAATCCGCGACAGACTTGCCAACACATCCACTGCGGGATAGTGACCACGCTCAGCCAACTTACGAGACAGCACGATGTGACCGTCGAGTAGCGAGCGGACTTCATCAGCCACCGGATCGTTCATGGAGTCCTGCTCGATCAGCACGGTGTAGATCGCCGTGATCACACCTTCACGGGTCAACCCGGCACGCTCCACAAGACGCGGTAGCAGGCTGTATACCGAAGGCGGCAGACCGCCGCGGCCAAGGGGTTCGCCGGCGGCAAGGCCGATTTCGCGCTGGGCCCTGGCGAACCGGGTCAGGGAGTCAATCAGCAGCAACACACGCAGCCCCTTGCGCCGATAACCTTCAGCCAGCGCCGTCGCCGTGAAGGCCGCTCGGGCTCGCTCCATACTGGATCGGTCGGATGTGGCGCACACCAGTACGGCCTTGGAACGCAGTTGCTCATCGAGCTCATGATCGAGGAACTCGCGCAGTTCCCTGCCCCGCTCGCCGATCAGACCGAACACGATGACATCGCACTCCACGTTACGGGCGATCTCGGCCAATAGGGTGGTCTTGCCGCAACCTGCTCCGGCGAACAGGCCCACGCGCTGACCTTCACCCAGCGTCAGCAGGCCGTCGATCGACCGCACGCCGGTGGCCAGCGCGCGGTTGATGCGCGGGCGCTCAGTGGGCAGCGGTGCCTCGCACAACACCGCACTGGTGTCCGGCAAATCAGCCTCGACAAACGCACCGGGGCCTTCTCCCGTGATCGGCCGCCCGAAACCATCCAGCACTTGGCCCAGCAATGCCTCGCTGACCTGCACCCGATGCGAGACGCCAAGGCGCTCGACGCCCGCGCCCACCTGCACACCCTCCAGGTTGCCCAAGGCGCTTAGCACCGCGTCCTGCTGATCAAAACCGATGATCTCGGCCAGCATGTAGTCGCCCGGCTTTTTCTCGACCCGGCACAAGTCACCGATACGCGCTTGGGGCAGCCGACACTGCAGCAACATGCCATTGACGCGCTGGATGCGCCCCCGCATCGTCACCGGCGCGAAGGTGGCCAGCGACTGGACTTGACGCTGCTGCCAGGCCTCCAGGCGTGCTTGCAATTGCGCACTCACCAGCGCACCTCATAGCGCTGTACGCCATCGAATACCACCTTGCTGTTATCAATCAGCACCAGGCGCAGGCCATCCACTTCATCCCCGACAAACAGTCGGCTGCCCTCCTCCAGGACCACGTGGCCATTGGGCCCGCCCACGATCTGCACGATCTTGAATGGCAACGCTCCATCGCGCGCGCGCACGCGGCTGATTACCGGTACCGCGCTGTCGAACTGCTCGCCAAAACGGCTGAGCATGCGTGCGACCAATTCAACCTCATCCTGCGAGACATCCCCACTGAGCGCGACCTGTCCATTGATCACCTGCAAACTGACGCGCTGGCTCAATTCACGTTCGCCGAGCATCTTCAACAGCTGCTGGCGGACCTCGAACGGCGAGGCCAGCTCGTGCTTTTTCACCACAGGCGGCATCAGGGATGCCTGGGCTTCAGGCTTCCCGGTGGACGCCATGCCCACCACAATGAAGATCACCGTCACCACCAGCACCAGCGTGATCAGACGCTTCTGCTGAGCGTGCGAGATCGCCGATAACTTGAGCACCGGCACCGGTACCGGCTCACTGCCCCGTGCCGACACGGCCGGTGCAGGGCCTGGAGACTGGGGCCAAGGTTCATCGGCCAAGGTGACGCACAGCCGCACGTTCGCCACCGAAAACGTGACGTTCAGCGCCAGGTGCGCAATCTGTGCCAGCACCTGACCATCAACATCCTGCAGCAACCCGGCCTCAGCCTGCACCGACCAGTTCGAGTCCATGAGCCGCAGCCGGGCATGCTGCTCAGCGATGCCAGGGTCGTTCAGCACCAAGTCAGCATCGGCGTGGGCACCGATGCTCCACTGCTCCCCGAACAAGGGCAGCGCAGCCCCCTGATGTCGCCCATCAAGCACTCGCAATTCGAACATCAGTGAGCCCTCCGGGATGGACATAGCCAAGTCTTCATGCCACCGCACCGCGCATCAATTCGTCCTGGCCCAGGTCGAAGCGCCCCAGCACCTTGACCTTGGAGGCGCTGCCCAGCTCAGCAAAAGACAGCACCGGCACGTGGTTGAATTCTTCCAGCAACAGCGCGCGCAGCGGGCTGCGCAAGTCCTGTGCGACCAGCATCACGCTCTTGAGCTTGGGCCGTACGGGAAAGGCTTGATTGAGCAGGCTGACCAACGCTGCGCTGTGTTCGTCATCAAGGGCGAAGAACACCCCGGTCTGGGTCTGGCGCAGCGCCTCACGCAGGATGTTTTCAGTCTGCGGCGACAGCAGCCAGGCATGCAGGCCGTCGGCTTCGCTGCACTGATGGTAAATCTGCGCCTTGAGCGCAATACGCGCGTAGTCGGCCAGCGCGTCTGGCTCACGTTCATGCTGTCCATACTCGATCAGCGACTCGACGATCAGCCGTACGGCGCGCAACGGCACACCCTCGCTGGCCAGGCGTTGCAGTACCGCCGAAAACCGCGACAGCGGCATGATCCGCTGTAGCTCCTGGACCAGTTCCGGTTGGTTGTGCTCCAGCCAACTGAGGATCGACTTGCTCTCCTGGATCCCCAGGAACTGCGGCCCGCTGAGCATCATTGCCTGCTTCATCCGCTCGACGATCAGGCTCGCTGAGGTGAAGCGCTCCAACTGCGGATCATCCAGCAGCGGATCATCCGGCGCCAGCCAGAGCCAATCCTGTTCATCGCGCTCTGCCAGTCCCGGAATGGCGTGCGCAGGCTCAACCGTCAGCGCTTTACGCTCAACCGCCACATGGCTGACAACCGATGCCTTGACCATCGGTACTTCGTGGACACAGAAGCGCATTTCGTCGTCGGCGAGCGAATCATCGAGTTCCACTTCGAAAGGAGGCAGCGTCAGGCCGATATTGGCCACCATTGCATTTCGGGCCTGGCGAATCGAGTGAACAAGATCAGTCACCTCAGGCGTGCCCCGTAACACCGGGGAGAATTGCAACAGGTAGGGTCTCGACGGATCAAACCCACGCAAGTCCTCACGGCCGTTCTCTTCGGGGCGCACCGCTTCAGTGGTTTCAGCTTCGGGTTGCTCCCGCCGTTGACGCTGGCGCATCAGGTAGTACCCCAGGCTGCCGGTTACCAGTGCGATCAGGATAAACACCAACGTGGGCATGCCGGGCACCGCCGCAAAGGCGAGCATTCCCACCGAGGCGATCATCCAACTCTTGGGTTCGCTGGTCATTTGCCGGGCAATTTCAGCGCCCATGTTGCTGGCGCCCTTGCGTCCGTCCGGCGCTACACGGGTGATGATCATGCCGGCGGTGAGGGAGATCAGCAGCGCCGGGATCTGTGCGATCAGGCCGTCGCCGATGGTCAATACCGAGTACAACGTAATGGACTCGGAAGCGCTCAAACCGTGCTGAAACATGCCGGTGGAAAAACCACCTAGCAAGTTCACCACAACAATGATCAAGCCCGCGACTGCATCACCTTTGACGAACTTCATCGCGCCATCCATGGCGCCGAACAACTGACTCTCACGGGACAACTGCTCCCGTTTGTCCCGCGCTTGCATGCCGTCAATCAAGCCGGCCCGCAAGTCGCTGTCGATGGACATCTGCTTGCCGGGCATCGCGTCCAGGCTGAAACGCGCCGCCACTTCGGCCACCCGCTCCGAACCCTTGGTGATCACCAGGAAGTTGACCAAGGTCAGGATCAGGAAGATCACCATCCCCACGGCGAGGTTACCGCCAACCACAAAATTACCAAAGGCCTCGACGATATGACCGGCGTCCTGCTCCAGCAAAATCAAGCGCGTCGTGGCAATCGACAGAGACAGGCGGAACATGGTGGTCAGCAGAAGGATTGACGGAAACGATGAAAACGCCAGGGGGCCCGGCAGGTACAGCGCCAGCACGATCAACAGGCATGAGATGCAGATGTTGAGCGCGATCAGGATGTCCACCAACCAGGTAGGCAGCGGCACGATAAAGATGAAGACGATGGCCATCACCACCACGGCGCCCAGTACTTCTGCGCGTTGCGCGACCTTAAGCAAAAAGCCGTTGATGGCCGAAAGTGCAGTCACGCCATGATCCCCAGCTCACCCGGAAAACGCGCAGGGCCACGCGTCATCCGATCCAGCTCCCCAATCACCGTCAGGAAACCACGCAGGGTTTCTTCGCGTACTCGACCGTCGAGCCATATCGCCAGAGGCAATTGCTGGACCAGGGGATAAAGCGCATTGAGGGCCAACAATTGCTGGACGTTCGAATTACCTGACAAGTCGCTTCCAAGCCGCAAGATTTCAGCAGCAGCGATACCTGCGCCTGCGTAACCCAGCAGGCGTTGCAACAGGCTCACTGCATCATGATCGATACCCAGGCGTTGGAGCAGGGCATTGCAACCGGAGAACACGCCGCTCAACTGTCCGCAGCTTTGCAGGCCTTGCAACAGGGAACGCAACAGCGGCGTAGGGAGTGAGGACACCTTGGCCGCGATGTCATCCGCCAGAGCCTTGCGCATCATATTGAACCCGTCGGCAAGCCGTTCGCCGCCATACACCCCCAACAGCGCCTGCATCATCGTCGCCAACGATTGGCGTGTGACCACACTGGCGTAGTAGAGCGCACGCAGCGCCTGGCGCTCCTGTGGATCTGCACTGCCCGCCTGCAGCGCCAAGGCAATGTTCAGGCCTGCCTGGATCTGCCCTTTGAAGCGGACCTCCAACTTGGCGATGGCATCACGGGCCAACGCTGCTTCCGATGAGCGCACTTCAGCGTCTGCCTGGGTTGCCACATATTTGAGTACCACGAATGCACGCGCGGGGTCCCCGCCAGCCAGCTCCAGCAATTTGTCGACATGGGGATGCTGCAGCAATTGCAAGCGGATGCGGCGCGAAAGGCTCGCAAGGCTCGCCTGGGCAGGGTGCCCCAACTGATCATAAATTTGCGCAAGCTGTTCGACCGGAGGCACGCGCACGCTCATCTTCCGCTGACTCAAGGGCTGGCTGTTGTTTTGCACTTCCAGGCTGAACAGGTGAGCGAGCTCATCCAAGCCGGGAACTGGCGCCGGCGTGGATGCCTGGCTGACAGCAGGTTTATCCAACTGCTGGACCGTTTGCACATCCGGGGAAGATTCGACTTTCATGGACAGACCTGAACAAGAAGAGTGTTTCCCTGTGTGGCAAGGCCAGCTCAAACGGTTCCATCAAGTCGAATGTCACGAAAAATTTGAAAAGACTTGCACGCACCTCAACGGCTCTATGCAAGGTCCTGCGCAAAACCACACCATTTCAAGATATTTATCGTTATAAATCAGAGAATTACATAAAAAACCGTCTTGGCATAGCCAGTGCAAAAGGGGTTCCCGTCGACACCTTTTCGACTGCGTCTACACCAAGGAAACAATCATGAATATCCCTATTGAAGCTTTAGCGCACCTCGTTGGCAGCTCGCCTCAATTCATGCTTCACCTGACAGACGACCAGCAAAAAAAACTTCGGCGCTTCATTCACAAGCGCGTACTCAACCCAGAGGATGCGGATGATCTTCTGCAGTTGACGTATCTGGAAGCCTGGCGCAACCGAGAGCGTTTCAGCGGCAATGCCACGCTCAGCACGTGGATGTGTGGTATCGCGCAAAACCTGATCCGCAATCACTTCAGGCGCTTGTACGCCAAGCCCGTGCATTGCGAGTTTGATGAGTCGCTCTGGCATGGCCAGGAAGACAACCACAATCTGGATTGGGAGTTCGAGGTAAACCGTCGCCTGGAAAAAACCCTGAGCGCTATCGACCATCTGCCAATGGAAATGCGCAAGACGCTGTACGCCTCACTGGAAACCGACGGCAGCTATCAGGACACAGCCGACGCGTTGGACATTCCTATCGGCACCGTGCGTTCACGCCTGTCACGAGCACGCGAACAGCTTAAGCGGGCCACGCACAACCCGAAACATCCCTAGCGTCATTGGACGCGTTGAGCGGCAGGGATATCTGCTCAACGCGATCAAGTTTTGCGGGGCATTCGGCAGGGCGAAGAGTGATCCACTCGTCGCCAGATCCGCTGATTTCGCTTAAACAGTTGAAAGCGTAGATAAAAATTCAAAATAAACACTTGACGCATTCCCGTTCTACGCGAATAATGCGCGCCACTTGGCTACATAGCTCAGTTGGTTAGAGCATAGCATTCATAATGCTGGGGTCCGGGGTTCAAGTCCCTGTGTAGCCACCAAGTACCGATCCATAGATGTCTACAGCAGTCTATGAATCACCTCAAGAAGCCCGCCTAGTGCGGGCTTTCTTGTTTCTACCGTTTCAAAAGACCCTAGCGCTGACAGCGCTGCCTCCTGAATGCCCTCCCCCAAACATCAACCCAGGTACGCTCATGACCCGGCTGCAATGGGGTTAACCGCGAGCGCTGAAACACCGCTTCCCCTTCAGTTGTGCGGGGTTTCCCGCGCCCCTCTCCGAAATACCTGACATCCAAGAACATTTACTTCCGAGCATGATCCGCATCGCAGGAATACAGCCGCGCGGCCTGAACGCCCCCCTAGTGGAGGTTGCTTGAATGTGAAACAAGGATGTCATATGACAAATAACTCAGGGGGGGCTTCATGCCGATACCACCGCTGATCATTCCCGAGATACCGCTTCCGTTCTCGAGTCCGCCGCCGCGCGCCGACAGCCCTCAGTTGCGGGAACATGCCCTCGCCTGGGCGCAACGATACGGTCTGATCGGCCGCCGAGGGGCGCACCGGCTAAGCACCACAGCATTGCTCGACCTCGGAATGGCACTGTGCGGGCAGGCTCCCACACACAAGGCCGAAACCCTCGTGTGCTGGTACCTGTGGGCGCTAATACTCGATGACCGAATCGATGATGGGCCCTGGGCAGAAAATGGCGTCCTGGAGCGTTTCGTCACAGCGGTACAGGCAATAACCGAGAACGACTGTGTCGATCAGCCGCATGAAATCGGCCGATTTGATGACCCAATGCTCAGTGTCCTGGTTGATGACCTATGGTCACGGACACGGAGCTGGGGTAACGAACGTTGGCGGCATAGAGTCGTACAGCATTTACTGCGACATCTGCGTGCGCAGGCGATGCTGGTAAAAATGCGGGACACAGGAACGGCAATCACGCTGGCCGAGTATCTGCCGTTGCGACGGGATTCGTTCGGGGCACTGTTCTTCTTTGATCTCATCGATGCGGCAGAAATGCTCGACCCCTACGAGCACTCAGACACCATCGAATGGTGGAGCACACTCCGCGAGCACGCTGCCGATATCATCACCTGGACGAACGATATCCACTCGATTGCCAAAGACGTGGTCTGTGGTGAGCGCTTCAACCTGGTATCTGTTCTAGCGGACATCGGCTGGAGGTCGCACTATGAGCACCATTGACTCAGCCGAGGAGCCCGGCTACACCAACAGCTATCTCGGTGATCAGCACGCTGGCCAATTGATGCGGCTACGCACCCTGGAGCGTGCCTTTGACCCGTTGAGCCGAACAGTCTTTGGCCTGCTGCCTCTTCCGGATAACCCGGCCATTCTTGACCTCGGCGCTGGCGCCGGATCATTCGCCGGCTGGCTGAGCAAGCGTTACCCCGATGCGACGGTCATCGCCACTGACATTGACACCCGCGTTCTTACCGACATACCTGGCATTCGGGTGTACTCCCCGACCGGCTAAGAGAGCGGGGTCTCTCATTTATCGGACATCGCACTCTCGAAGGCCGAATCGGCGATGACAGCCCGGCTGATGCCTTCTGGGCGTCAACCACAGCACAAGCCGGGCCGACGCTGCTCAAGCTCGGGCTACTCACTCAGGATGACCTGGATGCCATGGCCGGGCTGCGCGCCTCCTCGACCTTCACCGAGGCCGCGTTGACATTCATCAGCGCCTGGGGACAAGTGCCCGAGCGAGGGTAGACAGTCGCAACTGCAAGAAAGAGGACACGTGATGACTGACAATGTGGTTTTAGTCGATGAACAAGATCGTCAGATCGGTGTATGTTGCAAACGCGACGCACACCTGGGAGCGGGGCAGCTGCATCGCGCATTTTCGGTTCACCTGATCGACAGTGCCGGACGCCATCTGATCCAGCGCCGTGCCGCAGGTAAAATGCTGTGGCCTGGTTTCTGGTCGAATGCCTGCTGCAGCCATCCGGTACCTGGCGAGACTGTTCTGGATGCGGCGTCTCGTCGTCTGCGCGAAGAACTGGGGGTCTCTGCCTCCTGCCGCTTCCTTTACAGTTTTGAATACCATGCGCGCTTTGGTGTGATCGGTGCGGAACATGAATTATGCCATGTGTTGATTGCTCAATCTGACGCGATGATCTTCCCGACCGCCGAAGAGGTCAGCGAGGTCGAGTGGCTGACCCGCGCAGAAGTCTCAGCCCAGCTGTCCGATCCTACAGCACACTTTACCCCCTGGTTTCGAATGCAGTGGCGCCACCTGCTAGCGCAGCACCCTACATTCGATACACCCACATTTCATGAATAACTTCAATTCGCTGACCGGCCTTGTGTCCTCACGCGCAGGTCTCCCAGGTCAATCGTCAGATCAGGGCTCGGCAGACTACCCAGTGTGTCGTTCAGGTTCATCCGCAATGGCTTATCGGGGTCCAGCCCATATTCAAGGTCTGCATTGACGCGCTTCTGGGAATGACTCAGGCCAGCACTGCTGGAAAAGCTGAGGTTCGTCATAGCCGGTATCGACATGCCATGGGACTGGGTGGCGGTATAGCTAAGGCTCATGTTTTTGACCCGCAGATTGTTGCGATCGCTCAGTGCGCGCCTGATCAGCGGCTCGGTACTTTCACCGGCAAGGTGACTGCGCTCTATCGTTCGCAGGATCTCGGGCTTGAGTTCCATGCCAAGCGTTACCGAAGTGCCCTCGCCACGCTGCAACTGATCGAGCACCTGGGCAAATTGTGGGTCATCCCTCAACCACTGCTTGATCGCCGCTTTGTTGGCCGGCGCCACGTCATCCAGCCAGGCATGGCGACCATCGTCCCGCAACCCGACACGAGTGACCGATGAATCAACCGACGCCAGTTGGCGCAGCCCATTCTTTGCCAGGTCTTGCTGGAGAATCAGCTTATCCAGTGATTGGCAGATCGCGTGGTAGACGTCCGCTTTCGTCGCAGTGGACGGATGAGTCGCAAGGAACTGCCGCAGAGCAACCATCTGTTGATCCACTGTGCCCCCCGACAGCTCGGTCGCCGCCAGCTCCCGCCTGAACGTCGGCGAGTAAAGCGACACGCTGCGCTTGAGGTCATCAATCTGCGACTGAGTCACCGGTTGAGGGTGCTTGAAAGAAAAACTGAAGGCCTGCGATTCACCGCGATCAAACTTCACCATGACCGACAGTTCCGGCAATGCAAACACCGCCATGCTGGGCCCACCGCTTTGCGCCCCGACCAACGCCAATGCATTGAGGGGGGCGATATTGGCCCCCACACCACCCTGTCTGAGGAACTGTGCACTGGCTGCCGTATTGTGGCGGGTGCCCGTAGCAGTGCCCGTGGCGGACTGACTCTTATCCTTATGAAAAAGATTGAGGTTAGCCACCCCACCAACGCCTGCACGGATCACTGAGTCCAGCTCAGCAATGTTTTCCTGCGGGCTGTACATCAGGCGCAATTGGGCGAGTGCGTCCAGGTTCACGTCGCCACTGAGCTTCGAACTCTTGCCCGTCGCATGCTCCTCGCCCAGCCCCAGCAAGTCATAGACGGTTCCAGTCTCGGCAGTAAGGATCGACATCATTTTGCCAAAGTCAGCCTCCTTCACGTCGAAGGCGATGTTCGTCCCGGTATTTTTAGCGACCGCTGCGGTCAGCTCCGCAGCGACCCTCAACCCTGGCGTCACTGCGTCTGATCCTCGTCCCAACGTCACACCCGAGGCAACCGAGCCGGCCAGCCGCCGCATGTCATCCGAATTGATTTCAACCCGAGCACCTTTGTCGGTACGGCTGATACTCACCCCATGAGTATGGGACATGGAGGCGCCCAGGAAAAACTCCACGGGGGCTACTGGCTTTATCCCTGTCACCATCAACCCCAGGCTTATACCTTGGGTTCGGCTCGGGGAAAGGGTCTGGCCACTGTCCAGTTGTTGCACTTGCTGCGTCATCGCCTCTTTGATGGGAGCATCCTTAGGCAACCCCAGCAGTCCCGAAAGATGCCAGTGAAGCGCAGAGCCGGGTGTTCCAAGGTCCTTGGCCAAGAGCTTGAAGTTGCCATACAAGGATTCGGCCTGCTCGTAACTGGCAATACCTTGACTGGCCAATGTGTGTACAGGGCTGTCCTTGAACGCTTGCATGACATCCTGCAGAGACGTTTCTATGCGCGCCAGGCCGCTTGGGCTAAGGCCTGACGTCGCGTCGAGTGCCTGTACCAGGTCCGTCAATTGCTTGAGCGTATTCGCATGATGGATCAGGTCGCCTTCGATCAATGCCGAGGGGTGATTAAGGTCCCGCTTGCCCCCGGGCTTGGGCGCGGGAAGCGTCAAGCCCTGCCCCTCAAAGTTGGCCAACAACGCGGCGGTCGGTTTTTCCGGCGAGGGAGAGATTCTCCTGAACGCTTCATGGAGCTGATGAAGCGTCGAACCAGGGTTAATTTCCGCCCGGCTCAATGTGGGCTTTGGGTCAAATGCTACACCGTGAGTGTCGCCCAAGCGGCGCGCGCTTGACTGGCTACTCTCCTCTACCTGCGTCAGCGCCTGGCGAATCTGTCCGGCCAGCGCCTGCCGCGGCCCTGGCTCGCTCAACGCGGTGAGTCGCCTATTCAATTCAGCTGAAACCGGCCTGCTCTGCGCGAGAGGATGGAGTTGCTGATGCAGTCGCTGATGGTCAGCGTAGATGCCCTCCAACCCCTTGCGGCCAGTGAAACGCTGCTGAGCGCCTTTGGCCTTTTGGCTGAGGGCCTCCAGGGGATGAAAGTGTGCGCTGATCCCTTGAAAAAAATCACGCTTGAGCGGTACACCCTCACGGGACTGCCCCATGACATTACTGCCGACGGTCAGTGCCCCTCCGGGAAACTGCGCGCGCATTTGCTGACTCGCCAACGTGTCGGCTAACGAAGGCGCCGAGGTTGTCGATTGCACCGCGCCCCACTCCATTGCAGTCGCGCTGGCGTTGTTCAGTCGGTAGAACTGCTTGTTCCACCCAGCAACCAAGTGCTTATCCGCCCCCATTCGCAAGGACTCCAGCGGTTGGCGATCCGGAAGTTCAACTCTGCTCCAGTGCTGCATGCTCGCGGTGTTGCCCTGCCAGGCCTCGCGATCCAATCTGAACAGTTCTCCACCCTGGGTGTGTGCATACAGATTGCCCGCGTGATCCAGGTTAAGCGTCTTTATGTCAATCGAAGGTGATGCGTGTAGCGGCCAGGCGCCCCCATCGTGATGGACCTGAAGCTGGTTGTTCTGGTCGGCAGTGACAAAATTACGCCCGTCAGCGACAGCAAACCCAGTGACGCGCTGCTGAGTATCCCCTGCGAGTACTTCGTCAACAGACACATGCGGGCGCGGCGCGGGAAGCGCGGCCAAATCATGGCTGGCCCCCTCAATCAGCGGATCGCGCACTTTACTGATGGTCACCGCCTTCAGTTGCCCCTCCTGCACCACATAGGCACGGCCGTCCAACCCGCGCTCCAGATGCTCGACACCGGGTTGCGCGGTGTCTTGCCAACGCTGCTCCGCCGCGTCCCAGGTCAGCAGGTTGCCGGCATCCAGTGCAACCTTGCCTCGCGGTCCAAGATCGACCGCCGCCGCCAGTGCCTGCTGGCTGGGCAGGGGCAGGCCTTTCTCAATGCCCTTGACCAACACGTCGCTGAGGTTCCACTGCGGGCGAAGGTCGTTTGCGTCACTCAAGGGCACACTGTGCAATTGCTGGCGTGCGTCTCGCACCTTGGCATTGAGTTGTCCTTGATCATCATGAAAGAAGCCTTCGACACTGATCGCGCCCTTCAATGCTCGCTCCAGCGACTCGATGGGTAGCCGAACGATCGGCAGTTTGCCATCGCGCGCCATGCGTAGGTCTGCCCGGATCCACTCACCGTCCGTGGTCGCACCATGCAAGGTGTTTCCCGACAACCCGATACGAGTGAGCTGCACAGGCAGTCCGGTCTCATCGACCAGGCGCACCGCTTGTGGGCTGTTTCCCAGAATATGCACATAAGAGGCATCATCGCCTTGCCTCAGCAGCACCGTAGTATGACCTTGCGTATCACTGTCTTCGAAACTCAAAGGTGTCTTCAACAGTTGCCCATCATGGGTCAGACCTAGGCGGCTGAAGGCTCGGTTATCCGCATCGGGCATCCAGGAAAGTGTGAGAGGTTCAAAGCGAAACAGTCGCTGGCCATCCAGGCGAAACTGCTGGCCATCCGCTGTAGTCTGAACAGCGCTCACGCTCCCTACGTGCGCGCGCCCCGGACTATCGCCAGCGCCGCCAGTTGTATCCGGGAGGCTGCTTTTGAACACTGCGGCGACAGCCGGCGTGGACTGGATGTGAAACACATACTGGCGCTCATCCTTCATCCGCAACGTAGGCGTACCTGCTGTCGAAGGACCATCAGCCACATAGTGTTTATTGGGCTGGTTGAGGTGGCGGGCGATATCACGCCCAATCAGTGTCTTATCAGACTGCACCTTGCCATCGCTAAGGGACACATCGAACTGCATCGAAGTCGGTTGCAATGGTTGATAGTGCAGCAACACGGGTGGAGGCGGTTCCTGGGCCGACCTCTTCAAGCGTTCCACCAGGTCATGCTGTAACTTGAAAAGGGCTTTCAATTCCGTACGCATGGCAATACTCCCAAACAAAATTCATCACCCCCGTCTAGTGGGCATCCTCTCTGTTTGGTTCCAATCAGGCTTTTTCACAACGGCGACTGCATTCGCAGGAAAAAACCGCTCATCTGTATTTTGACGCTCGCCCGCCCCACTGTTAGTGTCCGGCTCCACCCTTGCACGCATGCCGTGCTCTACCTGCAAGGCACGATTTATCTGTAAGAAGCAGTACCCCAAGGACAACAGATCATTCTCAAAATGAACGGAGTTCAACGCGTGTTTTCGATTTCCCGCCGTCAACTGTCAGTGATTGCCGCAGCCCTTGCACTGGCTGCATGCAACACCTCTGTCAACGAACAGCCACCGGCACCCGAACTGGGTTCAGGCTACCGCACCGACCTCACCACCCAACAGGCTGAGCGTCATATGGCGGCCGCCGCCAACCCGCTCGCGGCCGAGGCCGGGCGAGAGATGCTGCGCAAAGGCGGTTCGGCTATCGATGCGGCGATTGCGATGCAGGCGGTGTTGACCTTGGTTGAGCCGCAGTCATCCGGCATCGGCGGTGGCGCGTTTATCATGCTGTGGGACGCAAACACCGTGCACGCCTATGACGGCCGCGAAACAGCGCCAGCCGGGGCGACGGAGCGGTTATTCCTGAAGACCGATGGTAAGCCGATGGCGTTTCCAGAAGCTCAGATTGGCGGACGGTCGGTCGGCACGCCTGGGGTATTGCGTGCACTTGAGATGGCACACAAGAAGACCGGTCACCTGCAATGGGGCGAGCTGTTCGAGCCGGCGATCCGGCTGGCGGAACAGGGCTTCGCCATTTCTCCACGCCTGCACAGCCTGATCGCAGCCGACCGCTACATCGCGCAATCACCGGACATGGCAGCGTACTTCCTGAACGCCGATGGCTCACCAAAAGCCACCGGTACGCTGTTGAAAAACCCCGCACTGGCCAACGTGTTCAAACGCATCGCCAAGGAAGGGCCGGATGCACTGTACCAAGGGCCGATTGCCGATGAGATCGCACGCAAGGTGCAGGGCCATCGCAACGCAGGCAGCCTGTCCCTGGCGGACCTCAAGGGCTACACCGCCAAAGAGCGCAAGCCGCTGTGCACCGATTACAAACAGTGGAAAGTCTGCGGTATGCCACCGCCGTCATCGGGCGGAGTCGCCATCGCGCAAATCCTCGGCACCTTGCAGGCGCTGGAAGCACGCGATCCCGCCCTGGCCATCGCAGCCATGCAACCGGTGAAAAGTTCGTCGCCTGCTGGCCTTGAGCCCGCGCCCGAAGCCGTGCACCTGCTGGCCGAAGCCGGGCGCCTGGCGTTTGCCGATCGCGCGCTCTATGTCGCCGACGCGGACTTCGTTCCAGTGCCCGTGGCGGGTCTGGTCGCACCGAACTACCTGGCCAAGCGTGCGGCCCTGATCGGCGAACGCAGCATGGGCATCGCCAAGCCGGGTGTACCTGCGGGTATCCAGGTGGCCTACGCGCCGGATCGCTCGCCGCTGCGCATTTCCACATCACAAGTGGTGGCGGTGGATGACCGGGGCGGCGCTGTGTCGATGACCACCACGGTGGAAGCGGCATTCGGCTCACATGTGATGGTGCAGGGCTTCTTGCTCAACAACCAGATGACCGACTTCTCGTTTGCTCCCGAGGAAAACGGCCAGCCAGTCGCCAACCGCGTCGAGCCCGGCAAACGCCCGCGTTCGGCCATGGCGCCGACCCTGGTGTTCGACCGCAAAAGCGGCGAATTACTGGCCACGGTGGGTTCACCCGGTGGCTCGCAAATCATCGAGTACGTGAGCAAGTCCCTGGTGGCCATGCTCGACTGGAAACTCGACCCGCAAGCCGCCATCAGCCTACCTAACTTCGGCAGCCGCAATGGCGCGACCGAGTTGGAAACCGGTCTGTTCAGCCCCGCGCTGAAACAGGCCCTCAAGGACAAGGGCCATGCGCTGAGCGAGATCGATATGACCAGCGGCATCCAGACCATCGTCCGCACGCGGGATGCCCAGGGCAAAGTGTCGCTGAGCGGCGGCGCCGACCCTCGGCGCGAAGGCGTAGCGGTTGGCGACTGACTATTCAATCAACGGAGAACGCGCTTGTGCAGCAGGCAGATAATCTCGGCGCCATCCCTGGCGTCGACCACGGTTTTTGTTCGATCAATGATCCGCTGCGCCCGCTAGAGGTGTTCATCTGCAAGCAAGTGCACAGTGCTTCGGTGATTGAATGGCAAGCGGACCAGGTGTCCAATACGGTGGAGGCGGACGGGGTGTGCACGGGCGAGGATCAGCCCATCGCTGTGATCACCGCCGATTGCCTGCCCATTCTCATTGCCTCGAAAAACGGCGAGAAAGTGGCTGCCGTGCATGGCGGGTGGAAGGGATTACAAGCTGGGATTGTTGCCAACGCCGTCCAGCGCTTTGCTGATGAGGGCATGGCCGCCGACCAGTTGCGGGTGGCGATAGGGCCGTCGATCAAGCCGTGCTGTTATGAAGTGAGCGAAGCGTTTATCGCACAGTTCCAGGCGGATCAGGGGCACTTGTGGTTAAGTGGGCGGGCACCGTGGAGCGTTGTGCAACCCACGCCGTTGCTGCCGCCTGAGATCGCACCACCCCACGCACGGCAAGAGGGAAGTGCGTGGTTTGATTTGAGTGGTTATGGGGTGATGTTGCTGCAAGCCGCCGGCATCCGGCGGGAGCAGATCGAGGTGAGTGAGGTGTGCACTTACTGCACCTCCCCCACCTTTGCCAGCTACCGCCGAAGGACGCATCATCCGGAGGAAGTGACGACACTGATTTACTCGTGGATTGCTCGCATCACCGACTGATCTTCAACCCCTTGCGCCCCGCGTGCCGCTCCAACGCCAGCTCGATCAGCCGGCTCACCAGTTCGCTGTAGCTCATCCCCGCCGCCTGCCACAGCTTGGGGTACATGCTGATGCGGGTGAAGCCGGGCAGTGAGTTGATTTCGTTGATCAGCACTTCACCGTCGTCGGTGAGGAACACGTCGACCCGTGCCAAACCGGAACAACCCAGTACCTCGAACGCCTCGACCGCCAGCCCGCGAATACGCTCGCTGGCTTCCTGGCTGATGTCGGCCGGCACCACCACCTGGGCGGCCTGGTCGTCGATGTATTTGCTGTCGTAGGAGTAGAAACCGCTGCTCACCACGATTTCGCCACAACCGCTGGCGATGGGGTTTTCGTTGCCGAGCACGGCACACTCGATTTCACGGCCTTTTACGGCGGATTCAACCAACACCTTTTCATCAAAACCCAGGGCCAATTCAACAGCCGCGTGGTATTCGGCTTTGTCGCCGACTTTACTCACGCCCACGGAGGAACCTTGGTTGGCAGGTTTGACGAACATCGGCAGGCCGAGTTTGTTCACCGCAGCCTCAAACGAAGTACGCGCCGCGTTGCTGCGGGTCAGGGTGATGAACGGGGTAACGGCGATACCAGCATCGCGCAGCAGGCGTTTGCTGATGTCCTTGTCCATGCACACCGCCGAGCCGAGTACGTCGGAACCGACAAAAGGCAGGTCCGCCATGCGCAACAGACCTTGCAGGCAACCGTCTTCGCCGAGAGTGCCGTGGACGATGGGGAAAATCACATCGACATGTTCCAGCAAGCCCGTGCCCGAGGTCTCCACCAGCTGCTGGTTGGCCTTGCCGGGCACCACCGCCAGTTCGCGGTTGGACTGGTTGAGGGCGATCAGGGACGGGTTTTCCTGGTTGAGCAGGAAGTTCGATGTGTCGTTGAGATGCCAGTGGCCAGCCTTGTCGATACCGATCAACACCGGCTCGAAACGGGAGCGGTCCAGCGCGTCAACAATGTTACGCGCCGATTGCAACGAGACTTCGTGCTCGGCCGACCGGCCACCAAAAATAATACCTACCCGCACCTTGCTCATGACCCGGCCTCACTGTTGAAAGTAAGGCTTCTTACCACGGGCGGTCAGCGATTCGCTACCAGATGTGCACCGAACAGCAGGTAGCAGCCCCCGGCAAAGCGGTCGAGCCACTTGCGCGAGCGACTGTAGAGATTGGCCATGCGCTCGCTGGAAAACACCAAGGCCACGCAGGAATACCAGCTGAACGACAAGGTGGCCATGGTGATGACCGCCAGAGTCAGCAGCAGCGGTGAGGGAGACGGCGGCATGGTGGACGCGAAGATGGTGGCCACAAATAGCGCCGCCTTGGGGTTCGACAAGTTACCCAGCAACCCCAGCCGCCAGGCGGAAAACAGCGAGCGCCGAGCCTCGTCCGGCAGCATGCTCTGGCTCATGGCCGGTGCCGAGCGCTTGAACAACTTCAAGCCGAGATAGATCAAGTAGCAGCCACCTATGATCTTGAACGCCAGGTAAAGCATCGGCGCAGCGGTAAACAACGACTTGATGCCCAGGCCTCCGGCCAGTCCCCACAGGATGGTCCCCGTCGCCACACCGGCCGATGCCACCACGCCATGGCGGCGCGAACAACTGGCGGCCAATTGCGCCGTATTGAAAAAGTTGGGGCCGGGCGTCACCACTGCCACCGTCCACAGCAGGGCCAGCGAAACCAGGGGCGCCAGGTAGGCGGGGTTGAAAAAATCCATGGGAGGCAGCTCCATCAGCGCAAGGCACGAACAGCGATCATAGGCCTCGCCCACGCCCTGCACAATCGTACAAGACCCCGGCAGACAACCCGCGCCAGACTGGGTTAACGTACTTATCTCTCCTTCTTTGTGACGCGCCACCATGGGCAAACCCACCGCCACCCTCGACTGGCTGCACCGCGCCCCGCATGCCAGTGGCCTGGACCGTATCGAGGCGTATTTTGCCGGCTTCGCCTTCGACCCTCATCGCCATGACACCTACGCCATCGGGCGGACGTTGACGGGCGTGCAGAGTTTTCACTATCGCGGCGACATGGTGCACAGCCTGCCCGGCACCACCATGGTGCTTCACCCCGACGAGACCCACGACGGTCACGCCGGCAGCGATGAAGGCTTCAAGTACCGGATGATTTACGTCGAACCATCGCTGATCCAGCAGATCCTCGGCGGCAAACCGTTGCCGTTTATCCCCAACGGTTTATCCACCGACCCACGGCTGTTTCGCGCCAGCGAAGTACTGCTGCAGAACCTGGATAACCCCATCGACCCGTTGCAGGAACAGGACGCCCTGTTTGACCTGGCCCACGCCTTGAGCAACGTCTCGGGCGGGATCGTCAGCCGCAAGACCTTCGACTATGTAGCCGCAGAGCGCGCCCGTGAGTTTATCCACAGCGCCCTGGGCCGCAGCATCACCCTGGATGAAATGGCCGACCACGCCGGCCGCGACCGCTGGGCCTTGTCGCGGGATTTTCGCTTGCTGTTCGGCACCAGCCCCTACCGCTACCTGACCATGCGCCGGCTGGACCTGGTGCGCAGCCTGCTGGCCCAGGGCCAATCGCTGGTCGACGCGGCAATGACCGCAGGGTTTACAGACCAGAGTCACATGACCCGGCAATTTCGCAGCACCTACGGCATGCCGCCGTCGCGCTGGGTAAAAATGTCAGACCGCTTCCAAGGCAGATAACCCGGCCGGTTGCTTGAGACGCAGCGCCAATATCGCGCCAGCCAGGGCAATCGCTGCGCTCCACCACAACGCCCGTTCGATGCCCCCCGCGCTCGCCACCGACACCAGCACCGCCAGCCCCAGGGCCCCGCCGATCTGCTGGCTGGTGGAGGCCATCCCAGCCGCCACGCCCTGCTCGCCCGGACGAATGCCCAGGCCCGCTGCCACCCACATCGCGGTCCAGGTCATGCCCTGGCCGATGCTCAGGATGAAAATCCCCGGCAGCAGCGACCAGAACCCCACGCCGGTCGGCAACGCCCATACCACCAGCGCAATGCCCAGCGCGCCAGCCAGTTGCCCACTGACGAGGGTGTTGCGCAACCCCAGCCGCACCAGCGAGCGCTCCGCCAGCCAGATGCCGAACGTGCACACCAAGGTCGCCGGCAAGAACGCCAACCCCGCCTGCAATACGCTGTAGCCGTAAACTTGCTGGTAATACAGCGCAAGGAAGTAGTACTGCACGCCAAAGCTGCTCATGAACACTGCCGTCAGCACCATGGCCATGCGCAGCTCACGGTAGGCAAACAGGCGCAGCGGCATCAGCGGGTCGCGGCCTCGGTGTTCGATCCAGGCGAACAGCCCGAGCAGTACCAATGCCATGCCCAGGCAGCCGAGGGTGGACGGGGCCGTCCAGCCCCATTCCGGGCCTTGTACCAACGAGAACACCAGCAAGGTACCGCCGACGGTCACGGTCAGCGCGCCACTGATATCAAAGTTACGCCCGCGCGCGGGCGCAGCGTCAGCGGGGATCCAGTACCGCGCCGCCCACGCACAGCCGCCCGCCAGAGGCACGTTCACCAGAAATACCGCTTCCCAACCCCACACCTGGGTCAGCACGCCGCCAAGCAACGCGCCCAACGCCAGCCCCGCCGCCGACGCCGCACTCCACACGGCAAACGCACGGTTGCGCGCCGGCCCTTCGGCGTAGTGAGTGTTGATCAGCGCGAGCGTGGCCGGGAACAGCATCGCACCGCCCACGCCCTGCACCGCCCGCGCCAGTACCAGCAATATCGCGCTGCCACCCAGCACCGCCGCCAGGGAGGCCAGGGCGTAGAGCGACTGCCCCACCCGGTACAAACGGCGCTTGCCGAGCAAATCCGTGGCCCTGCCACCCAGCAGCAGGAACCCGCCAAATGCCACGCTGTAGGCGCTCACCACCCACTGCAATTGCTGGGCAGAAAAATCCAGGTGAGCACCGATCTGCGGCAAGGCGACAAACACGATGGTGGCATCCAGCGCGATGATCAATTGCGCGGTGGCCAGCAACGTCAACATCCAGCCTGAGGGTCGAGAAGGAGACATCACAGCGTCCTGTCCGAAAATGAGAGGGCATCAGTTTCTTTCATGCCCGATCGATGATAAATAGCGCTATCACTCTTTCAATAATGACTTTAATCATGGATCTGAACGCTGTTCGCCTGCTGGTCCGCGTGGCTGAAACCCGCAGTTTCACCCGTGCCGCCGGTGACCTGGGGCTGACCCAATCCGGTCTGTCCCGCGCCATTTCGCGCCTGGAAAGCGAGCTGGGGGTTCGCCTGCTGCAACGCAACACGCGCAGCGTCAGCCTCACCCCCGATGGGCAGATGTTGTACGAGCGCAGTGCACCGTTGCTGGCGGAATTGGCCGAAGCCGAAAAACTGCTGCTCGACCGGCGCAGCAACCCGTCCGGTCTGTTGAAGATCAGCACGCCGTCACTGTTCGGGCGCAAAGTGGTGATGCCAGTGATAGGCGAATTGACCTTGCGTTACCCCGAGTTGCGCATCGAGGCGGTGATGACCGACCGCCTGGTGGATATCGTCGATGAAGGCTTCGATGCGTTGCTGCGTACCGGCGAGATCCAGGACCAACGCCTGATCGCCCGCGCCCTGCCGCCACTGCGTTGGGTCACGGTTGCCGCACCCGGTTATCTCGCACGTTTCGGCACCCCGCACTGCGTCGATGACCTCAAGCACCACAACTGCCTCACCGTACGTAACTTGCGCAGCGGCCGTCTGGTGGACTGGCAGTTCATGATCGACGGCAAGGTGCAGGATGTAAGCGTCGAAGGGCGGCTGATCTTTGACATCGGCGATGCCCTGGTTGACGGCGCCGTGGGCGGTTTTGGCATCGCCCAGGTGATGGATTTTGCCGTGCGCGACGACCTCGCGGCCGGGCGCCTGGTTCCGGTACTGGAACACGTCGCCGGGCGCAGTCGGGCGATCTCGCTGGTCTACCCGCCGTCCCGGCAGTACTCACCGAAGCTGATGGCGTTCGCCGAAGCCCTCAGCCAGGCAAAATGGTAACCCTGTAGGAGCCGGCTTGCCGGCGATGCGGCCTGTGGAATAGACGTACTCCTCAAGACGGTTATCGCCGGCAAGCCGGCTCCTACAGGGGGCGTCAGGCCAGGGTCTTGCCGGTGATCGGCTGGCCGATGGTCAAGAAATGCCCGCCCGCCACATGGTGCAAGGTGCGCAGTTCATCATGGCCTTCGAAGTGCCAACGACCGTCGCTGAATACGCGCTCATCGGCATAAGCCGCCACCACTTCACCGAGGAACAGATCATAGGTCTGCTGGTTATGGGGCTCGGGCAACAGACGGCACTCCAGCCAGGCAACGCAACCTTCCAGCAACGACGCTTCGGTGTGTTCACCCTTGAACGTCTGCAAGCCGTAGGCGGCAAATTTGTCAGTGTCGGCGCCGGTGATGTTACCCACGGTTTGCACAAGGTCGGCCTGGGCCGCGCAAGGCACCTGGAGCACAAAGGTGCCGGCGCCCTCGAGCAGTTGGCGGGTCCATGTTGCCTTGTCCAGCACCACGGCGACTTTCGGCGGTTCGAAATCCAGCGGCATGGCCCAGGCAGCGGCCATGATATTGCGCTGGCCATTGTGCGCGGCACTCACCAGTACGGTCGGTCCGTGGTTGAGCAAACGGTAGGCCTTGGACAGCGGAACGGGGCGACGGTGGGTAGGGCTCATGGACGGTCGGCTCTTCATGCAAGAAAGCGCCTACGATACCTGAAGCCCCAGGCTCAACTCGACAGTTGGTTGGCGAACTGCCCCACCGCGCTGACGACCTTCTGCGCGCCGTCCTGGATCTCCACGATCACCGTGCCCGCTTCGGCCGCCAGGGCCAGGCCTTGCTCGGCTTGCAGGCGACCTTCAGTCATCAGGCTCACAGCATCGCGCGCCATGTCCTGGTTCTGGCGCACCACGCCGACGATCTCTTCGGTCGCCTTGCTGGTCCGTGATGCCAACTGCCGAACTTCATCGGCCACTACGGCAAAACCACGGCCCTGCTCACCCGCGCGCGCCGCTTCGATGGCAGCGTTGAGCGCCAGCAGATTGGTCTGCTCGGCAATACCGCTGATGGTCTTGACGATGGTGCCGATGACCTGGGACTGAGCGTTCAGCGCCTCGATGCCGTCGCCGGCCTGCTGCATGTGCTTGGCCAGGTCGCGCATCACATCCACGGCCTGGGTCACCACGGTGGTACCGCGCTGGGCACTGTTGTCAGTTTGCAGCGAGGTGCTGTAGGCAATGTTCGCTGCTTCGGCGACCGCCTGCTCCTGGTTGACCTGGTCGGTGATCACCGTGGCGAACTTGACCACTTTGTACAGCCGGTCATTGGCGTCCAACACCGGGTTGTAGGTCGCTTCCAGCCACACCACACGGCCATGGCTGTCGACCCGCTTGAAGCGCGCCGCGACAAACTCACCGGCGTTCAAACGTTTCCAGAAGTCCTGGTATTCGGTGCTGTTGTATTCCTGCGGCTCGCAGAACATCCGGTGATGCTTGCCCTGGATCTGCGCCAGACTGTAACCCATGCCGCCGAGGAACCGATCATTGGCGGTGAGCACGTGGCCACCGAGATCGAACTCGATCACGGCCGTCGAGCGCACCAGGGCGTTCATGAGGTTTTCATGCTCGCGGGAGGCCTCGATCGTGCGGGTTAGATCGCTGGAATAAATCGAAAAATGCTTGATGCGCCCATCGGAACTGCGCACCGGCTGCACAATCGAGCGCAGCCAGGCTTCCTGGCCATTGCCACGCATCAGGCGCACGGTGCCGGCGAAGTGTTCACCGCGCACCAGCGCGTTCTTGAAGCGCTGCTGGAACTCATCCCGACGCACATGGACGGGCTCCAGGTCTTCGATCTTCCGTCCCAGCAGTTGGCCGCTCTGATAGGCCAACTCCTGCAGGAAGTTGGCGTTGGCCCATTCCACCCGGCCTTCGGCGTCCAGCGTCAGGCACAGCATTTCGCTTTCCAGGCTCTCCTTGACCTGATTCAAGCTGGACAATTCTTCGCGAAGAGCCGACAGCTCCTGCTTCAAACGGGTGTTGAACATGGGGCACCGATGGTCAAGTGGGGAGAGTGATCTGACCTGCATCGGCGCTGCCGGCGTTTTCTGAAGAGGGCTTTAGCCTCAGGTCCAACAATATTTCTGGATCCATTAGCTGCCATTGTTTCGGCACACGCCCATCACTTTATATTCAAGGGTATTGAGCTTGCCGCTGGAGTCTTCATAGGTCATGCGCGACGGCACCGCGTTGCACGAACGGATCGGCGGCGTGACGTTGACCACCTTGGCAATATCCAGCTCCAGGCCATAGCGATACACCTGGACCTCGGGCGCCGGCTTACCCTTTTTGGCGGCATAGTCGGCCATGGCTTTCTCATTGCGCTCCATCATCAGCGCGAACGTACGATCGCCCCCGCCCTCGGCCAATACACCGAAAGACAAAACTGCAGTTAACACGCCCAGCGCGACGGTATAAAAATTCATGGTTAGTTCCTCGGTTGAAATATTCAGTGCCGAGACTAACCAACTGACCCTGACGCAATCTTCACCAGAACATTACTTATTTGTTAGATAACGGTGAGCTTCCAGAATTGTAATGTTCACGCCACTTCTTCGTTATCCACAGTTTGTAACTATCAGCCCGGGCCAGATCAATAAGAACGCCCACTCCCATAAGAAGCTGAACACTGCCAGTACCCAGGAGCGAACCATGCGTATCCGTCACTACAGCCTTCCCCTTTCACTGTGCGCCGCCTTGCCCTTGGCCGCCGTGGCTGCGCAAGAAAAACCCGAGGGGTTTATCGAAGGCAGCAGCCTTAACGTGCTGGCACGTAATTTTTACTTCAACCGCGATGATCGCAAGGGCCAGTCCAGCCCCACCGGCAACGGCTACTCAGAAGCCTGGGCGCAGGGATTGATTGGGCGCTTCGAATCCGGTTTTACCCAGGGCACCGTGGGGTTTGGCCTGGACGCATTCGCCATGGTCGGCGTGAAGCTGGATTCGGGCACCGGCCGCAGCGGTGGCAAAGGCTCGTTCGGCGTGTTACCGGTGGACAGTAACAACCATCCGGAAGACAACTACAGCAAAGTCGGTGGCGCCGCGAAATTGCGTGTGCTGGACACCGTTATTAAAGCCGGCGATGTATTCCCGCTGACCCCGGTCGTGGCATACGGTGACTCACGCGTTTTGCCGGAAAGCTTTCGCGGCGTCACCGCACAAAACACCAGTCTTGAGGGCCTGAGCTTGCAGGGCGGACACTTGAGCGGCATGAGCCAGCCGACGCAAAGCGGCATGGACAAGGGTTTTGCCACCTTCTACGCGGGCCCGGTCGACTCGCCCTGGATCGGCTATTTCGGCGGCGACTACACCGTCAACAAAAACCTTGGTTTCAGCCTTTACAGCAGCCGCCTGAAAGACGCCTGGAACCAGTACTACGTCGGCAGCGCCGCCAGTTATCCACTCAATGATGACGTCTCGCTGTTCGGTGACTTCAACTACTACAAGGCAGTGGACGAAGGTAAGAAGCTACTGGGTGAGTTCGACAACAACATCTGGAGCGCCAGGCTCGGGGTGAAGGTCGGCGCCCACAGCCTGGCCGTCTCGCACCAACGCAACAATGGCGATGACGACTTCGACTACCTGCGCCAGTCGGACTCGATCTTCCTCAACAACTCGATCCAGTACAGCGACTTCAACTCGCCCAAGGAGCGTTCGTGGATGGTGCGCTACGACCTGGACATGCAGGCGTTCGGCATTCCCGGCCTGTCGTTCATGACCCGCTACGGCAAAGGCACCGGCGCTGACTACAGCAACGCCAACGCGGTGTACATGCGCCGCGATGCGGCTGGCAATCCGCTCACCGACCAACGCCGCTGGGAGCGGGACATCGAAGCCAAATACGTGGTGCAGGAAGGCAGCTTGAAGGACTTATCGCTGCGACTGCGCCAGGCGACAGTGCGCTCTAGTGCATTTGAGTCGGACCTGGAAGAAGTTCGGTTGATTGTCGAGTATCCAATTGCAGTGCTTTAAGGGATACCCATTACATTCACTTGCCGATGGCCTACATCTGTTTACAAGTTGAAGTCTGTCAGAACTGTAATATTGGCCTCACCTTCTCGTTAGTTTGCACTTTTTACACTGCACATCGAACACAACTCATCTCTGCGGCTTTTGTGTAGCTCCTTTGGAACAGAGATGAACTTTTTGCGCCCCGCTTGGGGCGTTTTTTTTGTGTGCAGGGTCAGTGACGAATCGTCGCACTCGTCTGTCGCGGCTTGACCCTAAAGCTACTTCACGCTTCAGAGTTTTCCTACATATTACTCAGCCTCGCCATGAGGCCATGCCCCTTTTCGTTTTCTTTGAAGGTAACCCCCCATGCGTATCCTTGTGGTTGAGGACGAACAAAAAACCGCCGACTACCTGCAGCAAGGCTTGACCGAAAGTGGTTATGTCGTCGATTGCGCCGCCAGCGGCATTGATGGCCTGCACCTGGCCAGGCAACACAGTTATGAATTGGTGATCCTCGATGTCAACTTGCCCAACACCGACGGTTGGGAAGTGCTGGAGCAACTGCGCCGCGACGGCAACCAGCGCGTGATGATGCTCACCGCGCGCGGCCGGCTGGCCGACAAGATCAAGGGCCTGGACATGGGCGCCGATGATTACCTGGTCAAGCCCTTCGAATTTCCCGAGCTACTGGCCCGCGTGCGCACTTTGTTGCGGCGCAGCGAGCACATCCCGCTGCCAGACGTGCTGCGCGTCTCGGACCTGGAACTGGACCCCCGCCGACACCGCGCCTATCGCGGCAATCGTCGGATTGACCTGACCACCAAGGAATTCGCCCTGCTGCACGTACTGATGCGCCAGGCCGGTGAGGTGATGACCCGCACGCAGATCATCTCGCTGGTCTGGGACATGAACTTCGACTGCGACACCAATGTGGTGGAAGTCTCCATCAGCCGCCTGCGCGGCAAGGTCGATGACCAGAGCGAGGTGAAGTTGATCCATACCATTCGCGGCGTGGGCTATGTGCTGGAGGCGCGCCCATGAAGACCAGCAGCCTGTCGATGCGCCTGGGGCTGACGGTGAGCCTGATGGGCGCGGGGTTGGTGGTGCTGCTGGCGAGCCTGGCGTACCTGGCCCTGACCCATGAACTGGACAAGCTGGCACGCAAGGGCCTGGAAAACAAAATGGAGCAACTGGCCCATACCCTCAACCAGGGCCTCGATGAACACCGCATCACTAACCGTCCTCATTCACTGCTGGACCTGGTGATGGGCCACGACAACATCTACCTGACCATCCTCGGCGTACGGCCCGATGCACCAGTACTGCTCAGCGTCGGCGCCAAGCCCCAGCAACCGCTGCTGCTCGATGTGCCCACCGGCAAAAACCTGGCCTATTTGAACTGGGTCGACGGCCAGGGCAATCGCATCCTCAGTGCGACGCGCCTGATGCCCTTGCAAGGCGGCGAATATGTACGCGTGCTGCTGTCGCTGGACCGTTCCGATGATGAGGCGTTGCTCAGTGCCTACCTGCGCTCCACGGTGATCGCCCTGCCGATGTTGCTGATCCTGATCGGCATGGGCGCCTGGTGGCTGGTGCAGCGCGGGCTCGCACCGTTGCAACAGTTCAGCCGCGTGGCGGCCAAGGTCACGACCCAGGACCTGACCCATCGCCTGTCCCTAGACAATCTGCCCAAGGAGCTGGGCGAGTTGGCCGAGGGCATCAACGTTATGCTGCATCGCCTCGACGCTGGGGTGCAGCAACTGTCGCAGTTCTCCGACGACCTGGCCCACGAACTGCGCGCGCCCTTGACCAACCTGATGGGCAAGGCCCAGGTGACCTTGTCCCGCGAGCGGCCTTCGGAGGAATACAAAGCCGGCCTGGAATCCTGCACCGAGGAAATGGAGCGCCTGTCGCGGATTGTCTCGGACATGCTGTTCCTCGCCCAGGTCAGCCACCCCGCCGCGCGCGCCGGGTTTGCCCCGGTGTCACTGGCACAGGAAGCACAGCGGGTGATGGAGCTGTTCGCCCTCAGCGCCGAGGACAAACACATTACCCTGAGCCTGCGCGGCGACGCCTGGGTGATGGGGGATCGCCTTATGATCCAGCGCGCCATTTCCAACCTGCTGTCCAATGCCATTCGCCATACCCCCGATGCTTCCAGTGTTTTGCTGCTGGTGGAAAGCTACGACCAGAGCGTGTCGCTGTCGGTGGGCAACCCGGGGCGTGGTATCGAAGCTCATCACCTGCCGCACCTGTTCGAACGTTTCTACCGCGCCGACAACAGCCGCGCCCGTGCTGAAGGCGGCACCGGCCTTGGGCTGGCAATTGTGCAGTCGATCATGCGCCTGCATCAGGGGCACGCCGACGTCAGCAGCCAGCCGGGCCGGTTTACACGGTTCAGCCTGGTGTTTCCTCTTCCTTGCGATGCGCCCACTGATACAACGCCGGCAGCACCAGCAAGGTCAGCAGCGTAGAGGAAATAATCCCGCCGATCACCACCGTCGCCAGAGGCCGCTGCACTTCGGCGCCGGTGCCGGTGGCGAGCGCCATGGGGATAAATCCGAGGGACGCCACCAACGCCGTCATCAACACCGGGCGCAGCCGGGTCAGCGCGCCCTCATTGATCGCCATTGACAGCGAGCGCCCTTCCTCGCGCAGGTTGCGGATGAACGCGATCATCACCAGGCCGTTCAACACCGCCACGCCGGACAAGGCAATAAAGCCCACACCCGCCGAGATCGACAGCGGAATATCCCGCAGCCATAGCGCCATGATCCCACCGGTCAAGGCGAACGGAATGCCGGTGAACACCAGCAGGCCGTCCTTGAGGTTGTTGAACATCATGAACAACAGCCCGAACACCAGCAGCAGCGCCACAGGTACCACGATGCGCAAGCGCTCGGACGCTTCCTTCAACTGTTCGAACTGGCCGCCCCAGGTGGTCCAGTAGCCCGCCGGGACCTTCACCTGGGCGAGAATCGCCGCCTCAGCCTCTTCCACGAACGAGCCGATATCCCGCCCACGCACGTTGGCGCTGACGATCACCAGGCGCTTGCCGTTCTCTCGGCTGATCTGGTTCGGGCCGAGCACCAGGTCCAGGCTCGCCACCTGAGATAACGCAATGAAACCCAACTGGCCAGACGCATTACCCGGCACCGGAATCAACAGCCGCGACAGCCCATCGATATCGGTACGCAGCGCGTCGGACAAACGCACGACCATGTCGAAACGCCGGTCGCCTTCGTACAACGTACCGGCCTGACGCCCTCCGACGGCGACGGCGATGGTGTCCTGCACATCCCCCACGTTCAGGCCAAATCGCGCGGCCTTGTCGCGGTCGATATTGATGGTCAGCACCGGCAGGCCGGAGGTTTGCTCAACCTTGACTTCCGAGGCGCCATTGAGCTTTTTCAGCGTCTCGGCAATTTCCCCGGCGGTCTTGTTGAGCACTTCCATGTCATCGCCAAACACCTTCACCGCCACATCGCTGCGCACGCCGGAAATCAGCTCGTTGAAACGCAACTGGATCGGCTGCGACAACTCGTACGCACTGCCCGGCACAATCGCACTGGCGCGCTGGATATCAGCGATCAGGGTTTCGCGGGACTTCTTGGGATCCGGCCATTCGTCCTTGGGTTTGAGCATCACGTAGCTGTCGGAAATGTTCGGTGGCATCGGATCCGAAGCAATTTCCGCAGTGCCGGTGCGCGCGAATACCCGCTCGATTTCCGGCACCTGGGCCATCAAGATTTTTTCCAACTGCTGCTGCATCTGCACCGATTGCGTCAGGCTGGTGCCGGGCACGCGCAGGGCCTGCTGGGCAAAGTCGCCTTCGCTGAGGCTGGGGATAAATTCGCTGCCCATGCGGCTAGCGACTACACCCGAAGCGACGATGGTCAGCACGGCCAAGCCGAACACTAGCGGCCGACGCGCCATCACCCAATCCAGCACTGGCGCATAGATCCGACGCGCGCTGCGCATGACGATATTTTCTTCTTCCTTGACCTTGCCGGTGACGAACAGCGCAATCGCCGCCGGTACAAAGGTTACCGACAGAATCATCGCACCCAACAAGGCAATCACCACGGTAAACGCCATGGGGTGGAACATCTTCCCGGCCACGCCGGTGAGGGCGAAGATCGGCAGGTACACCACCATAATGATCAGTTGCCCGAAGATCAGCGCTCGCCTTGCTTCCTTGGCGGCGGCGAACACTTCGTGCAGGCGCTCGCTGCGCGTCAACAGTCGCCCATGACGCTGCTGTGCGTGAGCCAAGCGGCGAATGGCGTTCTCGACGATCACCACCGCGCCGTCGACGATGATGCCGAAGTCCAGCGCGCCGAGACTCATCAAGTTGGCGCTGACTTTGTTGGTGAACATGCCGGTGAAGGTGAACAGCATCGCGAGCGGTATCACCATCGCGGTGATCAGCGCGGCACGGATATTACCGAGGAACAGGAACAGCACTGCGACCACCAGCAGCGCACCTTCGAAAAGGTTTTTCTTTACGGTGGCGATGGCCTTTTCGACGAGGTTGGTGCGGTCGTAGACGGTGACGGCGACCACGCCTTCGGGCAGCGACCGGTTGATCTCTTCGAGTTTTTTCGCCACCGCCTGGGACACGCTGCGGCTGTTTTCGCCGATCAACATAAACACCGTGCCCAGCACCACTTCGCGGCCATTTTCGGTGGCGGCGCCGGTACGCAGCTCACGGCCGATCTCGACCTGGGCCACGTTGCGCACGCGAATCGGCGTGCCGTCCGAGCTGGTGATGACGATATTGGCGATGTCGTCGATGGACGCCAATTGCCCCGGCGCACGGATCAGCAGTTGCTCGCCGCTGCGCTCGATATAGCCGGCGCCGACGTTGGCGTTATTGCGTTCCAGCGCCGTGACCAGGTCATTCAAGGTCAGGTTGTAGGCGGCCAGTCGCTTGGGGTCGGGCGCAATCTGGTATTCCTTGGCGAAGCCGCCGATGGTGTTGATCTCGGCCACGCCCGGCACGTTGCGCAGTTGCGGTTTGATGATCCAGTCCTGGATAACCCGCAAATCCGTTGGGGTGTAAGGCGTGCCGTCGTCCTTGAGCGCGCCGTCCTTGGACTCGACGGTCCATAGGAATATTTCCCCCAACCCGGTGGAAATCGGCCCCATCGCCGTCTCGATGCCTAGGGGCAATTGCTCACGGGCGACTTGCAGGCGCTCATTGACCAATTGACGGGCGAAGAACAGGTCCGTGCCATCCTTGAAGATCACCGTGACCTGGGACAAACCGGAACGCGACAGCGATCGTGTCTGCTGCAAACCGGGCAAGCCCGCCATGGCGGTTTCGATGGGAAAGGTGATGCGCTGCTCGGTCTCCAACGGTGAATACCCGGCCGCCGCCGAGTTGATCTGCACCTGCACGTTGGTAATGTCGGGCACCGCGTCGATGGGCAACTTCTGATAGCTGGCGATGCCGACACCGGCCATCAACAGCACCGCCAACAGCACGATGATGCGCTGCTCGATGGCAAATTGGATAAGGCGCTCAAACATGGGAAATCACTCGCGGGATCAATGGGCGTGTTCGGCCGAGCCTTTGCCCAGTTCGGACTTGAGAATGAAGCTGCCAACGGTGGCCACCTGTGCGCCGGCGTCGAGGCCCTGGCGTACTTCGACGTAGCCGTTTTCACTCGCGCCCAGCTCCAGGTGACGGGTGATAAAACCGTGCTCGGTGCGCACGAACACCGAGGGCTTGTCCTCGACGGTCTGGATCGCCTCCTGAGGGACGGTGACCTTGGCCTGGAACGTGTCGGCGGCCAGTTGCACGCTGACAAACAGACCAGGACGCCAGGCGTCGTCAGGGTTGGGCACACTGATGCGCACCGTCGCGGTGCGGGTTTGCTCACCGAGCAAATTGCCGACATACGCCACCGTACCCTGGACTTCAGTGCCCATTTCGGTGGAGCTGACCTTGACCGGTTTGCCGACCCGGACCTTGTTCAAGTCCTTGGGAAACACACCGAACGTGACCCACACCTGGGACAGATCCGAGAGGATGAAGGCGTTAGTCGTCTCACTCACGACTTCACCGACACCCAGGTGTTTTTCCACCACCACGCCGGCGAACGGCGCACGCAATTCATAACGATTGCCACCGACCAGCACAGCACTGCCACTGAGGGCGGTCATCTTTTGTCGCGCATTGTTCAGGGCGATTTCGGCTTCTTGCAGGGTTTGGCGCGCCAGCAGGTAATCCTGCTCGGCGGAGATTTTGTCCTGCCACAATTGGCGTTCGCGCTGGAAGGTGGTGCGCGCCAGCTCGACCCGCCGCTCGCTGGCCGCCAACTCGCTGCGCTGATCGGAAATCTGCTGGCTGGCGATCACCGCCAACAGCTCGCCCTTCTTCACCGACTGACCGAGGTTGACCTTCACCGACTCCACCACACCCGCCGTGCGCGGGACGATGTGAGAGGTACGGTCCTCGTCGAAACGTACCTCGCCCGGCAGCACCAGCAAGGTGCTGACCGAACGCGGTTGAGCCTCAGCGATTTGAATGCCGGCGGCCTGGATCTGCTGTTCGGTGAGTTCGAGTTCGCCTTCTTCATCGGCCTTCGCAAAACCGGACAGCATCAGGCTCAAGGCGACGGCGAGTGCCACGCCGTGTCTGTTGTTCATAGAGGACTCCAAAGGAAATCAAAAGCGGGCGAGGTCGCCGTAAATCCGTTCGATACGCACCCAGGCGTCAGTGGCCTGGGCGGTGGCGGTGAGGTACTGCGTGCGCGCCGCGATCAGGGTGCGCTGGGCGTCCAGCACGTCGAGAAAGCCGAACTTGCCCATTTCGAAACCCCGGGTGGCGCTGTCCACCGCGCTTTGGGCGGCGGGCAAGATCTGCTGATTGAACGCGCGCACTTCGGTATTCGCGGACTGCCACAGGTCGAGGGCCTGGCGGGTTTCGGTACGCAGGCGCAGCTCGGTGGCGTTACGCAGATCGCGGGCCTGGTCGGCACGACGAGTGGCGGCGAGAACGTTGCCCTGGTTGCGGTTGAACAACGGGATCGGCATCGACACGCCCACCAGGTTCACCCGCTCACGCACGCTGGCGTCGTACTGGCTGCCGATGGACACGTCGAGATCGGGAATGCGCTGGGCTTTTTCCAGGCCAACGCTGGCTTCGTTTTGCAGGATGCTCAGTTCGGCCAGGCGCAACTCGGCGGTCTGCTCAAGGCGCGCCAGCAGCTGAGTGGCAGACGGCACGGTCGGTGCGGACAGGTTTTGTGTGGCGACAGCCTGGAAGTTCGGCGCGGCGCTGCCCGTGCTGGCGGCCAGGCGACGGTAGGCATCGGTAAGGCCAATTTGCGCGCGGTCAAGTTCCAGGCGAATCTCCGATACTTGCACTTGGGCTCTTGTGGCTTCCACCGGCGAGGCTTTGCCTGCTGTCACCCGACCGTTGGCGACGACCAAGCCACGTTCGGCCACGGCCATGGAACGCTGCGCCAGGTCGAGGCGTTCCTGGGCGCGCAGGGCGCCGTAGTAGTTGTCGATGACTTCGGCGCGCAGGGTGTTGCGACGCTGTTCCAAGGTCAACGCGGCGGCGTCTTGGGCGCGGGACGCCACATCGATGCGCGCCCCCCGTTTGCCGCCCAGTTCCAGGGCCTGGCTGATCTTGATGCTGGTGGTGCGGGAGTCACGGCGAGTGTCCTCCACATCCCAGGAGGCCACCGGATTGGGGATCAGCCCCGCTTGCTGACGACCACCCTGGGCAATGTCGATTTCCCATTGCGCGGCCGCCAGGTCCGGGTTGTTGGCGAAGGCAGTTTGCAGGGCCGAGTCGAGGGTGAGGGTTTGTGCCTGGGCGGCGCATGCGGCTGCCCACAATGCCGCCGCCCCCAACAGTGTTCTAACCGAAAGTGCCATAACGAAAGTTCCACGCCCATGAAGTCGCTGAGGTTTCCCAGCGGGGGCAATGTAGCGTTCGGTACTTATCAGGGCGGTGGGCAGAACATTACAAATCCGTTAGCCAGGATCAGGCATGCACTTCGTCATGCTCGTCATGCTGGAAGCCCTCCCCTTCGACCTGAATAGTGGCGTGGGAAATATCGAATTGTTCATGCAGTAATGCCGTCACTCGTCGGAGGATCTGTTGCTCGGAGCCCTGGGCCGCATCGGCGACCAAGTGAGTACTCAACACATTTTTGCCGCTGGTCAGGGCCCAGATGTGCAGGTCATGCACGTCCTTGACCCCCGGCACGCTGCGAATGCTCTGTTCGATCTGGTCGATATCCACGCCGTCCGGCACGCCTTGCAGCAGCACGTTCATGCTCTCCTTGAGCAACGTCCAGGTGCGTGGCAACACCCAGAAACCGATGGCCGCCGCGACCAACGAGTCGACCCAGCCCCAGCCGGTGAACATGATCAACACCGCCGCAATAATCACGCCGATGGAACCGAGCATGTCACTCCACACTTCCAGGTAAGCGCCCTTGACGTTGAGGCTCTCGCCGCTGGCCGCGCTGAGCAGGCGCATGGAGATCAGGTTGACGATCAGCCCCAGCACCGCAATCACCAGCATGCCGGTGGACTGGATTTCAGCGGGCGCCTGTAACCGTTGGTACGCCTCATACAGGATGTAGAACGCCACGGCGAACAACAGCAACGCATTGAACGCTGCGGCCAGGATCTCGAACCGCGCATAGCCGAAGGTGCGCTTGCGGTCGGCCGGGCGCTTGGCAATCTGGATGGCCACCAGGGAAATCGCCAGGGCCAGGGCGTCGGTCATCATGTGCGCGGCATCGGATAACAGCGCCAGGCTGCCGGTGACGAAGGCCCCGATCACTTCGGCAATCATGAAGCTGCCGGTCAGGCCCAAGGCGATCCATAGCTTGCGTTCGTGGCCGGCGCGTACTTGGGCGTGGTTGTGTCCTGCGCTCATGGGGAGTGCTCCTGATCTGTTGTAGGAGCCGGCTTGCCGGCGATAGCGATGTTAACCGTAGGCGTCGATCTTACGTACGCCATCGCCGGCAAGCCGGCTCCTACAAAGATAGAGCCCTGGCGCAAAAACATTGGCATGCCTTGCAAAGTTGTCATCTGCACGCCAGCCCACCGTTATCTTTGGCGCACCAAAATCGTACACGAGCGCTCTGCAGCGGTTCTATCAGGTATGCTTTTCGAACAGGAAACAAAAAGAAACAATTTTTCCAACCTGTTCGATAAGGAGTCCTGTTTTGGAGTTATCGACTGCCGCGTGGATGGTCCACGACACCCGCCTTATGCTCTGTGTACTGCTGGCCATCGCCAGCATCATCGTGCTGATCAGTGCGACCAAATTACCGCCGTTCCTGTCGATCCTGATCGGCACGTTTATCGCCGGGGTCGGCGCCGGCCTGCCGCCGGAAGAAGTGGCCAAGGCATTCAGTAAAGGCGCCGGAGCCATCCTCGGTGAAGCCGGGATCATCATCGCCCTGGGCTCGATGCTCGGCGCGCTGATGGCGGAATCCGGTGCAGCCGACCGCATCGCCACTACCTTGCTCGGGTTGGGCAAAGGCAAGTCATTGCCCTGGGTGATGGCGCTGGTCGCCATGGTGATCGGCCTGCCGCTGTTTTTCGAAGTGGGCCTGGTGATGATGGTGCCGATCATCTTTGTGATGGCTAAACGTTCGAACCAGCCGCTGCTGAAAATCGCCATTCCGGCACTGGCGGGCATGACCACCCTGCACGCCCTGATGCCACCGCATCCGGGGCCACTGATTGCGGTGGGCGCGTTGCACGCCGACCTGGGCCTGACCATGTTGCTGGGCTTCTGCCTGGCGGTGCCGGCAGTGATCCTGGCGGGCCCGATCTACGGCAACTGGCTATCCAAGCGCCTGCATGTAGATGAGCCTGCCGACATCGGCGCGCTGTTCAGCGCACCGCCCAAGGCCCCGCGCCAGCCGAGCTTTGGTGTGTCGTTGTTGATCATTCTGCTGCCGGTGATTCTGATGCTGGGCAGCACCTTGGCCAAGGTCGCGCTGCCGGCTGAAAGCACCGTCGGCCTGACCTTGAAATTCCTTGGCGAACCGCTGATCGCCCTCGGCCTGGCCGTGATCGCCGCCGTGATCTGCCTGGGCTGGGCCGCCGGCATGCCGCGCGCGGAAGTGGGTAACACTCTGCGCAAAGCGCTCGCGCCCATCGCCGTATTGTTGCTGACCATTGGCGCGGGGGGTGGCCTCAAGCAAACGCTGTTGGACGCAGGCGTGAGCCAGACCATCAGCAAGGTCGCCGAAGGTGCGCACATGCCGTATCTGTTGCTCGCGTGGTTGATTGCGGTTGCGCTGCGCCAAGCCACCGGCTCGGCCACGGTCGCTACCACGACGACCGCCGGCATCCTCGCACCGATGATGGCGGGGCTGGCGGCGACACAGAGTTCGCTGGTAGCACTGGCAATCGGCGCCGGCTCGGTGTTCTTCTGCCACGTCAACGACGCCGGGTTCTGGATGGTGCGTGAATACTTTGGCTTGCAGTTGAAACAGACGATCTGGGTGTGGTCGGTGTTGCAGACCATTGTTTCAGTCGTTGGTCTAGTCGGAACGCTGCTGCTCTGGCACTTCTTGACTTAAAGCCTAGGCAGCCAAGCTATGGCGCTTACCAAACAGCGCCACACTCCCCACCCCTACCGCCCCCATCACCACGCAATACCCCACGCAAATCCACGGGCTGGTCGGCATCAGCGCAATCAGCAACAACGGCGTGGTACTCGCCCATAGCGCGTAGGCAATGTTGTAGGTGAAGGAAATCCCCGACACCCGCACCTGCGCTGGAAACAGGCCGACCATCACCGACGGCACCGCGCCCACCACGCCACAACTCAGGCCCGCCACGGCGTACGCCGCGCCCAGCCAGATACCGCCGCTGATCAGGCTGGCGTACAGGACCGCAATCCCCACCGGCAGCAACAGGCTGTAGACCAGCACCGCGCGCCAGGCGCCGATACGGTCGACCAGCAAGCCCGCCAGCACACAACCGATATTGAGGAACACGATACCTAGGGCGCTCAAGGCGAACGTGTGGCTAGGGCTCATGTCGAAGGTTTTCTGCATCATGGTCGGGGTGATGACCACCAGCACCACCACGGCGGAGGTGAGCACGCAGGTGAGGATCATTGCCGGTAACAACACGGCGCGGTGGTCACGCAACACGGTGCGCAGGGGGAGTTCGGCGGCGGCCTGGCGGCGGGCCTGCATTTCGAGGAACACCGGGGTCTCGCTGAGCCAGCGACGCAACCACACGCCAATCACGCCGAACACGCCGCCGAGCAGGAAGGGAAAGCGCCAGGCGTAGTCGAGTATTTCGGCCGGGGTGAAGACTTGCGCCAGCAGGGTCGCTGTCAGTGCGCCGAGCAGGTAGCCGAAGGTCAGGCCGGCTTGCAGGAAGCCCAGGGCGTAACCACGATGGTGGGTCGGCGCGTGTTCAGCGACAAAGGTCCAGGCGCTGGGTACTTCACCGCCCACGGCGGCGCCTTGCAGCACGCGCAGCGCCAGCAGGATCAGGGGCGCGAAATAACCGATTTGCGCGTAGGTTGGCATGATCCCGATCAGCAGGCAGGGCAGCGCCATCATCAGGATGCTCAGGCTGAACACGCGCTTGCGTCCAAGGTGATCGGCGAAGTGCGCCATCAGGATGCCGCCCAGCGGGCGCGCCAGGTATCCGGTGACGAAAATGCCGAAGCTTTGCAGCAGGCGCAGCCACTCGGGCATTTCCGGCGGGAAGAACAGTTGGCTCAAGGTCAGCGCGAAAAACACGAAGATGATGAAGTCGTAGATTTCCAGGGCACCGCCCAGGGCGGCCAGGCCCAGGGTTTTGTAGTCGGAGCGGGAAAAACGCTGCGCCTGTGTAGGAAAGGTGGCAGTCATGTAGAGGCTCGGCAGACAAACAAAATGGCGTGCAGGTTATGAGCTGAGCCCAATGATGGCAATCGCGGCAGATATATTTGTTTTCCTCATTGATCGATGAAGATAACTGCATTCCCATATCAATGGCCGTAGCGGAACATGCCGGAAAATTGCCTGCACCCTAATAACTATAAGAGGAAAGACTCGTGGCCGACGCTATCGAAGAAAGCCGCTATGCCCGATTTGCCCTGCGTTGCTCCAACTTCGCAGAACGCTGGTTTCCCGACTCCTGGGTGTTTGCGGCACTCGCCGTGATCATCGTCGCCATGGCGACCCTGGGCATGGGCGCCGCGCCAACCGAAGCCGCCAAAGCGTTCGGTGACGGGTTCTGGAGCCTGATCCCCTTCACCATGCAGATGGCCTTTGTGGTGATCGGGGGTTATGTGGTGGCCAGCTCGCCGCCCGCGGTAAAACTGATCGACCGCCTGGCGCGTATCCCCAAGAACGGCCGCTCCGCCGTGGCCTGGGTGGCGTTGATCTCGATGGTCGCCTCCTTGCTGAACTGGGGCCTGTCCCTGGTATTCGGCGGCTTGCTGGTACGGGCGCTGGCGCGTCGTACGGATTTGAAGATGGATTACCGCGCAGCCGGTGCGGCGGCGTATCTGGGGCTGGGCGCCGTGTGGGCGTTGGGGTTGTCGTCGTCCGCCGCGCAGTTGCAGGCCAACCCGGCCAGCCTGCCGCCGTCGATCCTGTCGATCACCGGTGTGATCCCGTTCACCGACACCATCTTCCTGTGGCAATCCGGCGTGCTGCTGCTGGCATTGATCGTGGTCTCGCTGATCATCGCCTACGCCACCGCCCCCGGCCCGAACAGCGCGCGTGATGCCAAGGCCTGCGGCGTCGACCCGGCGTTCAACTTGCCCAAGATACAAGCACCGACTCGCCCCGGAGAGTGGCTGGAGCACAGCCCGTTGCTGACCATTCTCCTGGCATTGCTGGCGGCGGGTTGGCTGTTCCATGAGTTTTCGACCAAGCCAGCGATCAGTGCAATCTCGGGGCTGAACACCTACAACTTCCTGTTCATCATGGCCGGCGCCCTGCTGCACTGGCGCCCACGCAGCTTCCTCGATGCGGTGGCCCGCGCAGTGCCGACCACCACTGGCGTGCTGATCCAGTTCCCGCTGTACGGCTCGATTGCCGCGCTGATGACCGTCGTCAAAGGCGGTGACGGCCAGACTCTGGCACACCACATCTCGACCTTCTTCACGTCCATCGCCTCCCACGACACCTACGCGCTGCTGATGGGCGTTTACTCGGCGGTGCTCGGTTTCTTCATTCCGTCGGGCGGCGGCAAGTGGATTATCGAAGCGCCCTACGTGATGCAAGTCGCCAATGACCTGCAGTACCACCTGGGCTGGGCGGTGCAGATCTACAACGCCGCCGAAGCGCTGCCGAACCTGATCAACCCGTTCTATATGCTGCCGTTGCTGGGGGTGTTGGGGTTGAAGGCACGGGATTTGATCGGGTTTTCGTTCGTGCAGTTGCTGGTGCACACACCGCTGGTGTTGTTCTTGCTGTGGGCGTTGGGGACGACGTTGAAGTATTTGCCGCCGGTCATGCCTTGATCAACGGATGAAGCACCTGTTGTTGCAACGGGTGCTTCATACAGCTGCGACGGGAAGACGCTCCAATAAATCAGGTAAAGCGCTCTGGATCGTGTCCCAAACCACATCAAGGTTAATATCGAAGTAACCGTGGGCGATTCGGTTGCGCATTCCGCGCATGCTACGCCATGGGACTTGTGAGTGAGCTGCCGCAAAATCCGGGTACTGGCCGCGCCTCTGCCAACACTTTCGCGCGAAACTTCAACGGCAAATCAGCAGGCGTCAGCAAGTCCACATTGACCCCGAGCAGATCCTCAAGCTCGACCTGCAGCCCGCCAAGATCAAAAAGGGTCGTTCCCGGCGGAGCATCGACCAACAAATCCAGATCACTGCCCTCTTGGTCGGTCCCCAGCAACACAGACCCGAATACTCTTGGGTTTGAGATGCGAAAGCGTCCTACCACCTCTCTGACGGCGGCTCGCTGTAGGTCAAGGGCGGTTGAAGGTTTCACGGTTCACCTCAATGGCATCCAGTATCTAACCAGTCTAGCAGTGCAGACCGCCGGTAGACACATGCATATAAAACACCTGGCCCTGAATACAATCGACAAGATAAAAGCCAACTCTCTGACCAAACGCGTGGTCTTATCTCACTCAGATGGATGGCCCTTCCTGACTCCTCCCGCCAATGCCTTTGATTAACCTGTCTCGGCTTTCTCCTCACCTGACACCAAGGAAAATCCGATGACGCCTCTCTCCAAATCACTGGAAGAACTGATCACTGATATCTACAAGGACGACAAGATTTCGATCCCTGAATACCGAACATTGCGCGACGACGCCGACCGCCGCATGGCCGCCGTGATCAAGGAGTTCGGCCTGCATAACAACATCACCGCGTTCCAGAAATCGATCGACGTGGCGATGCAGCTGTTGCAGACCAGTGTCATCGATGCAAAGAAGGCCAAGCTGACCGACACGGGCGAGGCCATCGTCAAGGATGCGGTGACGGCCCAAGTGGAGTACTTGCGCGCCGGCAGCGAACTGGCACTGCGTCTGCTGTGAAATCACTGTCTTCGTTCCGTCACATTGCATTGCTACCGTCCTGCGAAATATCTTGCAACATTTCGCCAAGGACTCCCCCGCAATGAGTGACGAGCACGAAGACCGCCCTTCCCCCGATTCCGCAGCCCAACCGCCGGTCGACACCAGCCGCAGGCGCTTTCTGGGAGGCGCAGCGGTGTTGGGGGTCGGCGCGACGTTAAGTGCCTGCGGCAACACCAGCGAAGCGCCGGGCAAACCGGTGGCACGTCCGCTCACGTCGCAAGAGTTGGACAAGGCACTGCACGATCAGGTGAAAACCGTGGTGGTGATCTACGCCGAGAACCGCAGCTTCAACAATCTGTTTGCGGATTTCCCGGGGGTGGAGAAACCGCTGTCAGCACTCTCTGCCGCCGACACACAGCAACGCGACCGCGACGGCAGCCCGCTGACCACCCTGCCACCGGCCTGGGGTGGCGTGCTGCAAGTCGGGCCGCAAACGGTGGACGGGGTGACCTACCCCAGCGAAGTGCAATTCCAGGAAAACCTGCCCAACGCGCCGTTCGCGCTTAAGGGCCCGAACGCGCAAGACCTGCCCCTGAGCCTGGTCACCCGCGACTTGTGGCATGTGTTCTACCAGAACCAGATGCAAATCAATGGCGGTAAGAACGACAACTTCGTCGCCTGGGCCGACTCGGGTGGCCTGGTGATGGGTCATTACGCCCAGAGCCGTTATTCCCTGCGCCTGTGGGACGTGGCCAAGGAGTTTGTACTCTGCGACAACTTCTTCCAGGGGGCATTTGGTGGCTCGTTCCTCAACCACCAGTACCTGATCAGCGCCACCGCGCCGTTTTACCCGAATGCCGCGCAATCGGTGGCCAAGGCGCAGATCGCCACGCTGCAAAGCGATGACCCCACCGACCCGCGCCTCAAGCCGCTGGACAAGTCCCCGGCCAGCGCGATGACCGGCCCGCCACAGTTCGGCCCTAGTGCGTTGACCCCGGACGGTTACGGCGTGAACACCCTGGCGCCGCCTTACTGGCCGACCTGGATCCGCGACCCGGAAAACCCGGATTACTCCAAACCCGACTTGCCCAACGTGCTGGTGCCGCAAACCCACGAACACATCGGCGACAAACTCTCGAAAAAGAATGTCGACTGGGCCTGGTATGCCGGTGCTTGGCAAGCCACCTTGGAGCAGTTCAAGGATTCGGGCGGTATCCCGAAGATTCCTAACTTCCAGTATCACCACCAGCCATTCAACTACTTCAAGCAGCAGGGCCCGGAGAATCGCGCCGAGCGTGACAAGCGCCTGCGCGATGGCGGTTTGGGTGATGAGTCCAGCACCAACAAGTTCTTCGCCGACGCCCAAGCCGGCAAACTGCCCGCTGTGACTTTCTACAAGCCTCAGGGCAACCTGAATATGCATGCTGGCTACGCTGACGTGGCCTCGGGCGACCGCCATATCGCCCGTGCCTTGAAGGTGCTGCAAGAGAGCCCGCAGTGGAAAAACATGGTGGTGGTGGTCACCGTCGATGAAAACGGTGGTTGGTGGGACCACGTGGCACCGCCCAAGGGCGACCGCTGGGGCCCTGGCACGCGGGTTCCGGCGATTGTGGTGTCGCCATTCGCGCGCAAAGGCACGGTGGACCATACGGTGTACGACACGGCGTCGATCCTGCGCTTGATCACCCGCGTATTCCAGTTGGAGACATTGGACGGCCTCAAACAGCGGGACGACGCGATGACCGCCCGTGGCCAGAAACCCATGGGCGACTTGAGCAACGCGTTACAGTTCAGCCTGTAGGTTTTCTTATCCAATAGCGACACGCCTGGCGATTTAACACGCGGTTTTCCTGGTCAACCGCTACTGTGTGGAGGTGGGCTTTCACCCCGCGCAGACGGGCTTTCGCTGACAAGGAAACAACAATGTTTAAACCGACCAGGTTGTCCTTCACCCTGGCCGCACTGATGGCGAGTGCGGTCGTACAGGCCGACATCGAGGTGCCATTGGGGAGTACGCAACGCGTGACCCAACTGTTCGCCTTCCCCAACAATTGCAATGTGATCTGCTTTCGGCCATGGACGCTGGAGCAGACGGCTGAACATTATTTGAACCAGAGCCTGCAACGGGATGGCTACAGCCGCGCTAAAGTCAGCGTCAAGACCCATGACGGGCAGGTCTCAGCGACCTTCAGCGGTGTGCCTGACAGTTACGGTCAACCCCTGACCACGTTGCTCAATACCGCCGACCTGGCCTACCAAGGCGCCAACAAACTCAACACTGACGGCAAGTGGGCCTACAACTGGTACTTGTTCCTGCCATTAGGCATGGCTCTGGAAAACCGCAAGAGCATCGAACTGCTGCACTTCCCGCCGGATTACTCGCTGACCCAGGCCCAGGACTATCTGGAATCCGCCACCACCGACCGCTGGGCCACCCTGCTCACGGACAATGGCATCCCGGCCACCGAAACGCCGGCTTACCAGACCATCATCGATATCGCCCCTATCGCCGCGCCCTCCAACGCGGGCAAGGACCTGGAAACCGTCTACAGCTACTTCACCGACTACCAGACACGCATGGTCCAGGAACTGAGCCTGCCCGCCAAAGGCGCATTGCCGATCGTGGCGTTTGGCGCACCGGTGCGAAACTGGATCAAGCAGCAGTACGGCCAGACCGTGGGAGTGCTGGGCCTGGCGCAGATCAGCCCGGCGGCAGGCAAGAGCGTGTCAGTGCTGGGCGCCAACCATCCAAGCTACATCTGGTATGCCGCAAGCCCCGATACCTACGACGGTAATGAACAGAAAGCCGACGAGGCCGGCTTGAAGGTGATGGGGCAGGACCTGAGCGCTGCCTGCTGGCAGGCCGGAATGGGTCAGAAACCCGCGAGTGATCCGAACGTGTTGCTCAAGGCGTGCATGAATACGTGGCAGGTCACACGCAAGGAGCAGACCTGTGAATTGTTCTACACCTCGGTGCGCAACTTGTCCCCGGAGGATGCGAACGCGAAATGCGCCACGCCCGGCATCAAGACGCAATTGAAACAACTCAAGAATGCCGCCCCCATCCCAGCCATTGCGGCCCCGGCGCTGTAGTTCGTACAAAAAGACCGATTTCTACTGTCAACATTGACAGTAGAAATCGGCCCCATCTTCAGCGAGTCTTGAGCGGCGCCCATCAGCTGCAAGACTGGTAGTCAGACACCACCCGCAGGTCGATGCAGCCTAAACCAGGAGAGTCATGAAAACTCAGGCCAAGGATAAGGCTGAAACTGCTGTGAGCGACTGTCTCTACCCGTTCAAGCCAACGCTCGGAAAGGGCTACCCTTCGAGCGAGAAATTCGAAGTGGTGCTGAACATTGAAGGCGTAGGGATCGGAATCAGGGCACGCACGGCCTTTGACAGCCGTGTATGCATCGCCAAAGTCTCCGGCTACGCCCTGAGCGAGCGACGCCTGCACACGTTGCAGCTATCGTCGCGTACCCACCTCTACGACTGTTGGTTCAGTGGCCTGTTTTCACATTCATGCAAACCGAATGTGTTTCTCGACCTGCACTATCTGGAGGTCTGGGCCCTGTGTGAAATCCACCCAGGCGAGCTGCTGACCATGGATTACGCCACGACCGAAGACGTGCTGTTCCGGCAGTTCGCATGCCAATGCGGAGAGCTGAACTGCCGAGGCTGGATTACCGGTCACGACGAGCTACTGAACGCCGAGGGCCAGGCGTTCATGGCCCAGTGGCGTGAGCGAAAACGCCCTTAGGCATCACCCAACGGACGCAGGCGATACTGCGGCGGCAATTGCTCGAAACCACTGATCGTGGTGTTCAAGCTCTTCCAGCGGCCATCCTTGATGCCGTAGATGCAGCCATGGATCGACAGGCTCTGCCCACGGTGCCAGGCATTTTGCACAATGCTGGTGTGGCCGACGTTGGCCACTTGCTGGATCACGTTCAGCTCGCACATACGGTCGACGCGCTCTTCTTCGGTCGGCAACTGGGCCAGCACGTCACGGTTTTCGTAATAGAGGTCGCGAATGGTGCGCAGCCAGCCGTCGATCAGGCCGAATTGGCGATCCTGCATCGAGGCGCGCACGCCGCCGCAGCCATAGTGGCCGGTGACGAGGATGTGTTTGACCTTGAGCACGTCCACTGCGTACTGGATCACCGACAGGCAATTGAGGTCGGTGTGCAGCACCACGTTGGCCACGTTGCGGTGCACAAACAGGTCACCCGGCAGCATGCCGACGATCTCGTTTGCCGGCACGCGGGCGTCGGAACAGCCGATCCACAGGTATTCCGGGGTTTGCTGGCGCGCGAGCTTGGCGAAGAATTCGGGATCTTCCTGTTTGATCGCGTCCGCCCAGCGTTCGTTGTTATCAAGCAGGTCTTGTAGTTCGTTCATCAGGGAAAGCCTCAGGAATGATGCGCAGTTTTGTGACTGACGACCCCACGTCCAGGTCACGCCCTGCCGGCGAATAACAAGCGTGAATTAGCTTGAATCTTTGGGCCACGCAGCCTGTCCACACACTATAAGCCCCACAGTATGAGGATTGGCCATGACTGAATCACGACGTCCCTACGGCGCTACGCAGCCTGAACCCATTGATGACAATGAAGACCGCATGGGCTCGATGCGCGAACTGGATTTTGACGAAGAGGAACCGACGGCGGAGATCGGCGATGAGATCCCTCGTCGCGAACGTGAACACCGAATGCCCGACGAACGGGTGCGTGAAGCAGGGCTCACCGGCGCGGCCACAGATGATCACGAGCCTACTGATGATGATTTAAGCCCGGAAACGTTGATCCGTGAGGATGGCGCGCGCGATGCACGGGAAGAAGGCGAGGATAACCCGGCGGATTACGACCTGAGCATCGTCGATGAAGATGAGATTGGCGGGGGTAATGGGTTGGATGAGGCCGAACTGGCGGATATCGACCCGATAGACGGTAAACCCTGATACACCTTCGCTCAGACTATTAACCACGACCTGTAGGAGACCGGCT